>DASRZD010000163.1:0-2074 GCA_035686805.1 Armatimonadota bacterium | reverse complement strand
TCGGCAAGATGGAGCGTTGAGTCAATGGCGTTCTGGAGCCGCAAGAAGGATAAGGGAGAGGGATCGGGCAGTCTCAGCCGTGGGCTCGAAAAAACCCGCAAGGGGATTTTCGGCCGCATCGGCGATCTCCTGCGCGGAGCCCGCAAGCTCGATGACGACCTCCTCGAAGAGCTTGAGGAAATACTGATCGGCAGCGATGTCGGTGTCGGCACGTCGATGGAAATTGTCGGGGAATTGCGCGAGAAAGCCCTGGATGAAAAACAATTCGATCCCGAAGCTATCCGTCAGATGATCCAGACTCATATCGCAGGAATTCTGGATGAGGCATCGGCGCAGGCTGAGGTCACCCAGGGTAAACCCCATGTGATTCTGGTGGTTGGGGTCAACGGTACCGGCAAGACAACCTCCATCGGCAAGCTTGCACACCGCCACTCCAGGGAAGGCAAAAAAGTCATCCTCGCCGCCGCCGACACTTTCAGAGCCGCGGCGATCGAGCAGCTTCAGATCTGGGCCGACCGCAGCGGAGCCGAAATCATCAAGCACAAATCCCAGGCCGACCCCGCAGCGGTTGTATTCGACGCCCTGGCAGCCGCCAAATCCAGAGTGGCCGACATGGTGATCATTGATACCGCCGGCAGGCTTCACACGAAGCACAACCTGATGAACGAACTTGATAAGATACGCCGCATCATCGAGCGCGAGATCGAGGGAGCACCGCACGAGGTGCTGCTGGTGCTCGACGCCACCACCGGACAGAACGGCCTCGTGCAAGCTGAGGAGTTTATGAAATTCTCGGGACTGACGGGCATCGTGCTCGCCAAGCTCGACGGCACCGCCAAAGGCGGCGTCGTCATCGCCATCACCAAGAAGATGAATCTTCCCATCCGCTACGTCGGCGTCGGCGAGCAGATAGAAGACCTGGTGGACTTCGATCCCGAAGATTTCGCGGCCAGCCTCTTCGAGGAATGACGTACCAGAGCTCAAATAAGCTGTCCCAATGCCTAAACCGCTGAATGAAACCTACGATGCCTCCTGGCGGCCGTTCGTCCACATAAAGGCCGGAATGAGCCTCGACGGCCGGATCGCCACCGCGGCGGGAAAAAGCCAGTGGATCACATCAGAGGAAGCGCGGATTTATGCGCACACCCTGCGTGATCGCTACGATGCGATACTAGTCGGCATTGGAACGGTCCTCGCCGACGATCCGCAGCTCAATGCGAGGCTCGAAGGCAAAGAAAGCCGTATACACCGCATCATCGTCGACAGCAGCCTTAGAACGCCTGAAAACGCGAGACTCTTCAGCGTGGACGCCGGCGGGAAAATATTCATCGCGACCTTGGAAAAGGCCGATGAAAAGAGAGCGAGCGCGTTGGAAGCCGCAGGGGCCGTAATAATCCATTGCCCCGAGGATCGCGGCAAGGTAGACCTGCAACATCTGCTCAAAGAGTTGAGGGCGCTGGAGATCCGCAGCCTGATGGTCGAAGGCGGGGGCGAGATGATTGCCTCGTTCATGCGCCAAAGGCTGGCCGACAAGGTAACTTTCGTTTTTGCACCGTTGATCATCGGCGGGCGAAACTCGATTCCCGTTGTCGGGGGTGACGACATCGAAGACCTGGACGAGGCGCTCAGGCTCGATAATATTCGCAGCTTCCCGCTGGGCCCGGATATAGCCATCGAGTGCTATCTGAGGCGTTAGGGACTATATTTATATCAAGCTACGGGCTATTCTAATCAGGTCCTCTTACCATTGATATCGGAGCCTGCAATGGCGTTTTTAACTGTAGACGAGGCCGTCAAGAAGTTTCGCGAAGGTCGGATGCTGATCATTGTCGACGACGGCAACGAAGAAAACGAGGGCAACCTCTGCATCGCGGCCGAACACATTTCGCCGGAGACGCTGAACTTCATGTCGAAAAACGGCCGCGGCCTCATCTCCGTCGCCATGACTCCCGAGCGCCTCGACGAGTTGGAGATTCCCTTGATGGTCAACGGCAGCGACGGCAAGCGCGGCAGCGCTTTTTGCGTGTCGGTGGAAGCGTCTCGGGAAAGCACCTCCGGGATGAGCGCTTTCGAC
>DASRZD010000162.1:0-3098 GCA_035686805.1 Armatimonadota bacterium | reverse complement strand
CCTTCGGGACCCTCGCCTCGCGCTCGATCATGGAAGCAAGGATGACGACCTCGTCCAGCGGCATATTCGTCTGGCTGGATGATATGTAGCCCATAGCTTTCTTGTTGAAGCAGGCGAGCATCTGGCCGATGACGGTCTCCTCGTTCGAGCCCAACGGGATCAGATAGGTGTCGGGGAACAGATAGCCTTCCAGGTTATCTCGATGTGGGAAGCCGACATTGAAGTACCGGCCGTTCGATGCCAGGTACAGGAAGCGATCCTCGTTCACCAATCCCTTTGCTGCAAGGCGCTCGGCGATCTGGCGGACGGTGAATCCCTCGGGAATAGTGATCCACCTGGCGCAGACCTCGCCCTTGACGATGGTGTCCATAATCTTACCAGGGGGCATCGAGGGGCTAAGGCGATATGCGCCCGGTTTGAGCTCAGAGCTCTTGCCGGTGATTCGCGCGAGGAGATCGAATCCGACCGCGCTCTTGATAATCTTGTGCTCGGCCAGGATGCGTCCGATCCTGCCGGCGGATGCGCCTTTCGGGATATCAACGATCTGGAAGCCCTTGCCGCCGAGGGGCAAGACCATGCTCCCGGCGGTCCACCAGGCCGCAAGAACGAGCAAGGCCAATACAGTCAATAGGAGAAGCTTCTTATTACTCACCAGCTTTTCCTCGGCTTTCCATGTATGACCTCAGCATGACGGCGGCTGCCAGCTTGTCAATCACTTTCTTGCGCTTCATGCGGGATTGGTCCGAGGCGATGAGGATGCGCTCGACCTCCGATGTGGTGAGCCTCTCATCCCACGTGACTATCTGCACTCTCAGCCTTCGCCGGAGTTCCTTCACGAACGCCTCTACCTTCTGAGCCTGTATCCCGGTCGTGCCGTCGAGCATGAACGGCATGCCGACGACGATGCACTCCACCCCATTCTCCTCGACCAGCCGCCGAATCTCGCCGATCTCTCGCTTCAGGCTGCCGGTCCGCGAGATCACGGTCAGGGGAATGGCGGTAATCCCGAGTTCATCGCTCATCGCGACGCCGACGGTCTTGTCTCCCACGTCCAGCCCCATGACCCTCATTTCGCCTCCTGAACGCGCAGATACAGGATGCTTACCATGTAGCCTGCGATCATCAATCCGGCAGGGACGATACCTGAGTCATTGAATAGAAATGCCACGATCATCCCGCCGATGATCGCCGGAAAGCCAACCGATTCCACCAAACCCCTCTTTACGGTTTCTGATTTCATTCTGCGGCCGTAAAGCACGAAGAACGGTATGCTCGCAAGGATAGTGTATTGCACTTGCGGCGTCTTGAGTATCGCCAGGTGCATGAGCAGTTTCCCGCCGATGAAATACCCAAGCCACTGCCATCCATATATGCGGGCCAGGGCCATCGAACGCCCGAAGTGAGATGCCCTTGACCCAATATCCAGAGAGAAGAGTACGCCGATGCCCAGCAGGCCCAGGAGGATCAATGCGAGCGCATGGCGGGTTCGAAATCTCACGCCGGACAGGACGATCCAGGCGATGCCGAACGTACCCACGGCGGTCAGGAATCCGCCGGCATTCGCTCCGAAACCGGGATATCCTATGACCAGGGTTACGCCCGCAAACCAGATCAGGACCGGGATGGTCATCCGTTTGGACTTCCACATAAGCAAGGGGAAAAGCAGGGCCGAGGCCACCAGCAGACCCATGTACTCATTGCCCAGGCCGTAATATCGAATACCGCAGATTTGATTGCATGTGACAATTGACCATTGGAGCAGGCGCGAGCCGGTGAGGATATCCCCCAGTATGAGCAAGGAGGTCATACCATGAAGGATGGGGAGAGGCGATAATCTCAATGGCCGTGAGATGGCCCAGGACAGGGCCATCACCAGTCCAGCGGTGACCACTAATGCAATAAGATAAATACCGATCCCGATGATCTTCAGGCCATCCGCGATCAGCAACGAAGCCGGGAGGGACAGGAGGAACAGGAATATGGGTCTGAGGATCCTCTCCCCTCGCCCGCGGGTGACCTCCGCTATCGTCGCCGCAAGGATTGCCAGGGCGCCGATTGCCGCCAGCGTGGGTATGCGAATCTTATATTCCTGCGTGACGACTTGTTCCATTCGGCGGAGACGCCCGATGGGATTGGGTGAGGCGATCACCTCAGCCGGCCTCCCGATGACGAAGCTGGGGACGGACAGGCTAGCGTGCGAGAGGATGGTCGGAGCGACGTCCATGTTGGTGATCAGGCCGTCGGTTCGGGTGGTCCCCGATGTGAGCAGGCCCTTCTTCCCATGAGGCTGGAAAAGGATGATTGGCGTGAGATCAGGCTTGAAGCCCTTGTCAGCTTGAACGGGGCATGGCGAGCAGACGATCATTGTCGCCCCCGTCTGACGGATACGAGCGATCAGATCGTCCAGGTTGCGCAAACATCGTGTTTTCTCAAGATCATAGGCACGCTTAGACAGGAGCTCGCGCATGTCTTCGAGCTTGTTGAAATCGGTCGGTTCGATCACTGTGAGACCGGCACTCGAAGCCGTTGAATCAACCAGGCCATTCCGGTCCATTGCGACGAAGGCAGCCATATTCGGGTTTGCGGCAATGACCGCCGTCGTCAGGTGAGCCTCATGGAAGGAATCCCCAAGCAGGCCGATCGCATCAGCCCTGAACGGCGGCTTCTGATTGGCTCTGAGTATCCGTGCGAATCCCAGGCATACGACCGACCCCTTGGGGGCAGTCTTGCCGGTCTGAGCATGATAGACCTCGCCCGCCGGGATTCCTCCAACCAACTCGTCGGTCTTGTAGCATTCCGCCGTCCCAGTGACTCGTCCGGCTTGGACACCGGTTGCCAGGGTCAGATACCAGACGTCAGGAGACTTCACTCGATAGCCGGTGTTCATGAGGCCGACTGCACCATCTTCGATGAGGGAACGGGTTTTGGGGCCGGCGGAGACCAGATCATCGAGGGAAAGGTAGTTCGCTAGTATGACGACAATAGGCTGACCAGCCGAAGCTGACGCAGTGATCACGAGCAACATGAGGATCACGATGCCGGCTGCTGACCGCTGGCTGCTGACGGCTGCCTTCACTTCCCGGCCTGCTGATCGACCA
>DASRZD010000161.1:0-9190 GCA_035686805.1 Armatimonadota bacterium | reverse complement strand
TGAAGTCTAAAATCTAAAGTCCCAGACATGACCTGGCAAAACTTTGTGGCATTGGCCGTATTCGTAGGTGTATGCGGCTTCATAGCGTACTGGGGTGACATCCTCGGCAGGCGGATGGGCAAGCGCCGGCTTACCCTCTTCGGACTGCGGCCTCGCTACACGGCTATCGTCACCACCACCATCACGGGCATGCTCATCGCCATCCTTACCATCGCCTCACTCGCCATAGTGAACAAGAACTTCCAGCAGCTTATTCTGCAAGGTCATCGGATCATCATCGAGTATAACCAGGCCAGGGAGGAGTACAACCAGGTCACCAAGCAACTTGCCTCACAGCAACAGATCACCAAGAAGGCGACGAAAGAGGCGCAGGACGCAATCAAGGCTCGTGATAAACTCGCCAAAGAGATCGCTCGGATTGATCAGAATCTCAAGACGCTGAGGAGCCAGTTGGGCCGAAGCAAGGCCGACCTTGCTAGGACGGAGGCAGACCTTAAGGCAGCTCGTGGCAATCTTGATACGGCTGAGAGGGAGCTTGCCGACAAGAGAGATCAGGTCAGAAAGCAGGAATCGGCAATCGAAGCTCTCAAGGCAATGCGGCAGGAATTGGCGATTCAGAAGGAAGCCTGGAACAAGGGCTATTCCGAACTCCGCGCCGGGACGATCATATTTCGGCCCAACCAGGACATAGCTTGGCGAGTCATCCGCTGTGCACAGGAGAAGAACGAGATCCGGGCCGAGCTGTACGGCCTCCTGGGTGAAGCCAGCAAGGTGGCGGAAGATGTAGGCGCAAAGGTCGGTGACAATGGCCGGGCCGTCATCATTCGGCCGATAGTCCAAGTGTTCGAAGGCCAGGAACGCAAGTTCACAGAAGCCGACATTGTCAACTATATTGCAGACTTAATCTACAGCGGATCGGGGAGCGTAGTTGCGCGAGTGTACTCTATCACCAATTCCTTCGAGGGCGAGCAGACTCTGGTTGACTGCCAGCCTATCGCGAACCGGCTCATCTATCTGCAGGGTGACGAGGTGGCGAGCACGGTGATAGACGGCAGCCTCTCACATGGCGAGGTGGTCTACGCGCTGGTGACTTTCCTGCAGAACGACGTCAGCAGCGCGGCCAGGCACAAGGGCGTGATCCCGAAGTACACGGAGACAGGCCCATCAGTCGGGGAGATTGTTGATGTTGATGATTGGAATGAGGTCTTCGACATGGTGCTGAAGATCAAGTCCGCCGGCAAGAAAGTCAACCTGACAGCCGTTGCTGCCAAAGAGACGTGGTCGGTGGGGCCGATGCTGGTTGATTATGTCATCAATGATTTGCAATGAAGATCGTCTTAGCAATAGATCCGGGCCAGGAGAAATGCGGCATCGCCGTGCTCAGTGACGAGGCCGTCCTCCACATGTCGGTCATACCGCGCAAGCATGCCGCCTCCGCAGTGGTATCACTCTGCACGCGGTTTTGTCCTCAAGCGATCATAATAGGGAACGGAACCGGAAGCAGTTTCCTGGCCGACGAGCTCGAGGCAAAAACCGACCTCCCCGTCGAAGTAGTAGACGAGGCCTATTCCACTCAGAAAGCCAAATCCAGGTACTTCCAGGACAACCCTCCCCAGGGTCTGGGAAGGCTGATCCCCCGCGGACTCCTCACTCCACCTCGCGCATATGATGACTACGTGGCATTGATCCTCGCGGAATCCCACCTGGCACAATAACAAGTTCTCCGCCGTTTATCCAGCACAGAGTATTGGGTAGTTTTGTTTTTTGAGTTTTCCAGGCATTGTAACCAGTAGGTGTTGGATGGCGTATAAGTACTCGGCGTGAAAACATTCGCAAAGTTATGAAGGAATTTAGCAACGCTTGTTTAAATTCCCTAGTGAGCTATTGACAAAATCAGGTATATTTGCTAGGGTATTAGACAAACAGGCTATCACATCGTGCAGCACAAGGTTGAAAGGAGGTGAAACATTCCTTGAATGGCCTGTGAATGACCTGCACGGTGATAGGATAGGCAAGAGGAAACGCGAATTTCGGAAGAACCGGTGATGTTTGAGGCAACATGGATACTCCAGCTGATGCCGGATCGGCCGAAAGAGCACATCCTCTAGCCGAATACGCAGTAACATTCAAGGAGGATGTAAATGAAGAAAGCAGCGTTGTTTGCAGTCGTTGCTGTGCTGCTTGCGATCAGCCTCCCTGCGTTCGCTCAGGAGTTCCCTGATGTACCGCCCGATCACTGGGCATACGATGCAGTTCAGGAACTCGTGAACGTAGGGGTCATCCAGGGTTATCCGGATGGCACGTATGGCGGCAAGCGAGCTATGAGCCGATATGAGTTCGCCGAGGCAGTTGCGAAACTCGTACCGTACATTGAGGAGAAAGTCAGCGCCATGGTGGCTGGTGGCCCTGGTGGGGTCGGACCTGCGGGACCTCCGGGACCTGCCGGAGCACCTGGAGTAGGCGCTGAGCAGTTGGCGGCGATCCAGAAACTCGTGGACGAGTTTCGCGATGAACTGGCGGCCTTGGGAGTTGACGTGGAAGCTCTTCGCAGAGATGTTGCCGCTCTCAATGAGAGAGTGACCGCTCTGGAAGAGGAAGTAGCCCGAGTGCGCTTCACCGGTGAAGCCAACCTGATCGGCCGCGGCGAAGTCCGTAATAGTAACTTCCCAGCGGTAGACAAGGACCTCCGCGTGTTGTCCGTAGGCGCTATCCCCGCTGACAGAGACAACCCTTTGAGGAACTCCAAGTTCCTTACGGATCTCGAGTTCGCTCTGAAGGGGAGAGTCAGTGAGGATGCATCGGTCAATGCGTTGATCGCGACCGGAAACTACTTCCAGGACTTAGCGTTCGCCAATAACTTTGGCGTACCGTCGGCCGAGGTGGACGACTTCACGCTCTGGAACTTGTATCTTGATGGAGCGATGAAGCTTGGTCCTCTGGGCACCGCTCAGGTCATAGTGGGACGCTATCCGTTCCAGTTGACCCCGTTGACCATGAAGTTCGTTGATCCTGACAGCTACACCTATATACCTAAGCTGGACAACGGCGACTTCGTGCTCGATGGTGGCCGAGCGTCCTTCAACTTCGGCAGAGTGTCCCTCACCGCATTCGCGGGCAAGGCCCAGCCGATCGCCGACCTGATCAGCCCCGACTTGATGATGCCGGGTAGTGTGACCGGTATTGAGGTCGCGCAGGTTGCAGGTGCGAGAGCCGTCATCGGAGCCGGGTCTATCGGCAACGTGGGTCTCACCTACTACCAGGCCGGCGCCCCGCCGATCTTCGGCCGAAGCACCATCACCGGCGCTGACATCAACACCAGCTTCGGCAACGTCGGTCTTGCCGGAGAGTGGGCCCAGAGTGAGCCGAATGATGCTCTTCTGTTGGCCTTCCCTCTGTCCGATGAGGACAATACAGCCTGGAACGCCAAGTTGAACTTCAACGTGGGCAGTCTGGCCATTGGCGCCGGCTACTCCGTCGTTGAGACCAACTATGCCGCTCCGGGCTATTGGTCCCGCTTGGCGACGCTGGTCAACCCGACCAACGTCAAGGGTGCGATGGGCAGCCTGAGCTATGCTCTCGGGTCGAGGATTACCCTGGTTGCCGAGGGCCAGTTCCTGCAGCCGGATAATGACGCGGCAGGACAGGTCGTGTCCGCTCGGACCTCGATCAATCAGGGTCGGATCTTGAACATGGCAGCCAACCAGCTCGACAAGATCACGTACTGGAAGGCCGGTCTGAAGTACGCTCTGACCAGCACCAACTCGGTTGACCTGGGTTGGGAGCAGGTGACCTTGGCGCCTACGAGTATAGGTCCGCCCAATGACACCGAGGAGCGCCTTATCTCTGTAGGCCTTGGGCACACCATCAATCCGAACGCCAGCCTGAAGCTCCTGTATCAGATCGTCAGCGTTGAGTTTGGTGACGCTACTACGGCTACGGACATGCGGGGCGGCGTTGCGACTGCTCAGTTCCAGTTGAAGTACTAATCTGGAACCGTACGACTAACCAAAACCCGGGCCCACGAGGGCCCGGGTTTTTTATTAGAGCACAGCAGCCCGAAACTTATCTTTCAGGCGAACGTATAAATCGGTGGAGGTGACTACGATGAGAAGGTTCTTGATCGTCAGCTTAGCTGCCATGCTTCTCGCAAGCACAATCGCGTACGTCCCCGCGGTCCGCGCAGACATTGGGGACATCCTGAAGGGTGCAGGGCTTGTACTGCTGGTTGATCAGTTCGGCGACCAGTTGAACGGATTCATAAACAAGATCACTCTGAACAAAGGCGTGGGGGTTGCCGACCAGACCAAGGTGGTGCCGATCATCAGCATAGGCCAGAGCGGTTATGTGGGCGCTGCGCAGGTCAGCGGTCCGGCGCTGCAAGTCGAGCGGGTAAAAGCCGTAGCCCAGCTCGAAGGCAATTTCTCCGGCAAGACCTTCCGGGTGAAGGCCCTTGTACCGGTTGAGTCGAAGAACATCACTCAGGATATAAAGCGAGTGAGCGGCGTCGGCGTCAGCGCCGTCATTGACGTGAAGCTTTGAACGGACTTTAGACTACGGACTTTAGGCTTTAGGGAAAGGCGGTCGAAAGCAGACCCTAAGGTCTAAAGTCTAAGGTCTAACGTCCTCCTCCCTCCAGCATATCCCCCACTCATCCGATAATCTAATAAGCGGTCAACAGGTAATGAGACCAGCTAATCAATTCGGAGGATGAAGTGGGGATAAGGAAGTCTTCTCTTTGCCTTCTTGTTTTCTTGCTTTCTCTCACAATGCCGGCATCGAGCGAACTCGGCATAGGCACTCGCGCGCTGGGTATGGGCGGCGCATTTACTGCCGTCGCCGATGACAGCACCACTGTCTATTGGAACCCTGCCGGTCTCGCTAATACCCGGCAATTCCAGTTCCAGCCTCCGAGCATTCAGGTCCGCACAGACTCGAATCTCGACTGGCAGGACGTGCTGAACAATCTTCCCACCAGCGATCTCGAGCGCCTGAATCTGCTAAAGCAGCTCGGATCGGGAACGTCGAGCATTGACGTATCCGCCGACCTGACCATGGTGTCTAATGGCCTCGCGGTGTTTACTCATCCGGTCGGCCGAGCCACCCTGGATGCGAGCGGCGTGTCATTTGCCGGGGATTATCCGGTGATGGGATCGCGGGCATCAATCGAGGGAAGCGGCCTCCTTTACACGGGCGTCAGCGGCGCCCGGAGGTTGAACGGCAATTCGGCCATCGGAATGACGGTGAAAGCCGTGAGGGCGATGGGTTACTCGGAGACGATCGAGTACACCGACCCCACCGGCGGAGCGGAAGTGATCGCTGAGACGGAAACCAGGGATACCGGAGTCGGAGTGGACCTGGGCTATCTGCTCTATCTTTCCAGACAAACGTCCTGCGGCGTGGTTGTCCGAAATCTCGTGCGCCCAAGCCTGGGGTCATTGTCACCGGAGAAAACCGTCACCATAGGCTTCGCTCACCGGGTGATGAAAGGCAAGTTGCTGCTGTCGGCGGATCTGGAGAATGCATTCGGCGACTCCAACGTAAACGTGGGTATGGAACTCAAGGCCGGCAATTCTTGCTGCCTATGGGCAGGGGTCTATCAGGATAAGCCCACGCTTGGGCTGGGAGTGAACACCGTTGGCGGGAAACTGCAGTTTTCCCTGAGCCCCGACCACTCGTCGCTGATGTCGGGATCGCTTGTATTCTAGGCCTATTTGAAATTGACAACCGAACGGTCTTCAGCTTATAATCTCGCATATTGATCGCTTGCCGCCTGGCAATGCAAATAGCAGGCAAAACATTGGCAACCGACACAACAGGAGGAACGGTATGAGGTCGTACAGGCTGTCGCTATGCTGTCTGGTGCTGATCGCAGTTTGCGCCCTGCCCACGATGGGACAGATCGGCGTCGGCACGAGAGCCATCGGCATGGGCGGTGCATTCACGGCAATCGCTGATGATGCATCCGCACCCTACTGGAACCCGGCCGGACTGGCCAAAGTCAAGAAGTTCCAGTTCCAACTCCCCAACGTGCAGATCGGGATAGACACCGATCTTGATTGGAGAGACATAATTGACAATCTCCCTACCGATGACGCAGGACGCGTTGATCTACTATCCAAGCTGGGGCAGGATACTACCACGGTAGACATGTCGATGAACATGGGCTTCGCCATGCCACAACTTGCGGTATCCCTTATTCCCGTGGTCGAAGCTCAATTGAACGCCCAGGGGGTGACGTTCGATGCAAGTGGCGATCCGCACAGCGGAACGGGCACAATCACCGGCACAGGGGTCGCTGCGGGCGGAGTCAGTATAGCTAGAACACTCAAGGACGGCAGCGCCCTCGGGGTGACCGTGAAATCCATGAGAGGAATTAACTTCACCCAGACTGTGACTTATACCCCGACTGCCTCAGGCGTGGACGAAACAGTCGTCAAAGACCAAACCGATAAGAGCGGATTGGGGATTGATGTCGGCTATATTCGTGAGACATCCCCCGATACCTCAATGGGCATCATGGTCCGCAACCTACTGGAACCGGGAACGCCGGGCGAATTCTCCGAAAGAGAGTTGAATGTAGGCGTAGCGCACAGAGTGTCGAACGGCAAAGTCCTCTTGGCTGCGGATATTGCCAGTGTGTTCGACCATCCCAACCTGAATCTGGGAGCAGAGCTTACGTCCGGGAAGGCCCTCAGCTTCTGGGGAGGCATCTATCAGCGAAAGCCGACCCTCGGACTCGGGATCAACTTGCTTGGGCTGAAGGCACAGTTTGCATACAGCCCGAAGAATACGTCTATTCTTTCGGGCTCGGTGTTCTTCTAGAACCTCCAGGGGCGAAGCGTTGGCTTCTGAGTATGCAATGCCTTTGCTTTGCTCCTGCTAGAATCTAAGGCTCGTTCCACTGAGGCCGATCTCCACTTGCTTTGGAGAGGTCAGGCTATCCGCTGAGACTCGGAATTGCCATCCCTGGCCTACTACGCCTACCTGAAGCCTGCCCTGAGTGGGGTAATACCTCATATATGGCAGCCAGGGCGCGGATTGTCGCCACGCCGCTCCGCAAGACGGCAAAGTCCCTATGCCTCGCTGCCAGTTCATGCCGAGCAACAGGTCGGGCTTGCCCTTTCGAACCAGATCGAGCGAGTAGTAGGGGTTTATGGAATAGCTCCGGTCCTCATAGTGGATTGTGCCGGATACCGAGTAGTAGTCGTGCAGGAAGCCTTCCGGGTCTTCGAATACCCTCGGGGATACGATATAGCTGTCTTCGACATACGCATCCTGCCACGATATCTTCCCCAGTAGCCCCTCGGCAGTGAACTGACCCAGCCAACGGTTTCCCAATGCCAACCGGCTCTGCACATCCAGCGACCAGCCCTCACCCTGGCGGCCATCCGAGTCAATTGTCCTCATAATGCCGGTGAAATCCTCACCCTCCACGCTGCCGGTGAGGTAGCGCATTCGGAGATCGTCGGCGCTCAGACGACGGAACATCAGGCTGCCGGTCCCATGCGCCTGGCCGAGTCGAAGCGGGAATGTCCTTCCCACCCCGATCCAGGAAGCGCCCACTCGGGAATTGCTCACCTCCGGGGCGTAGGACGATTGGGTCTCGCCATCGGCATGGAGGTCGATCCATAGCTGTCCGGCGTCAGGATTGCCGTCATATCTTTCACGGCTTCCAATGCCGCATTCGACCCACCAGCGCCTCTCAACGATCCTTACGCGACCCGCCCATTGGAGTTCGGCGTAGGCCGAGGAATCGTCAAAATGGCGTGAGGGCTGGTCCTCATCAATCCGCAGAAGAGGGCTCACGTTGGTCATGCCCGAGACGGCCGATTCTACCTCCATGCTTTGGGAAGGATAGGCATTCTGCAGAAGACGAGCCTGGTTGTCCAGCATGGGGAGGTTGACCGAGGCTGCGCTTGCCTGAGATGGGCGAAGAGCGAGGACGAATAGAATCAGCAAAACAAAGCTAAGTCGCCCATATCCAGGCATAATGCACCAACAAAGAGATCGGGGCATGGCCCGAGAGCCATGCCCCAGGTTAACTAGAATGAGATCTCGTCATACGTTACAGGATCCGTATCATAAGTCACGCGGATCCCGCTGAGGGGACTCGGCCCGATCTCGGCAACTTGCGTTCCGCTGACCTTTACGGTGCCGCCAGGCTCGCCCGAACCGTTGACATCAATGTCGAATACTACTTCGGCCTGGTTGGTCAGCGTAAAGCTGGTAGCCGTCGCGTGTCCGTTCGTATCCAGAGTCGCGCTCGCTGTGCCCTGCAGCCTGTTATTCCCGGCTCGCAGATCAATCGTGGAGTTGATGGTATCACCATACTTGGTGAACTGCAGATCTGCAGAGTAGGTTGCGTGACCTGTACGTGAGATCTCGCCCTGCATGGTCAGCGTGCCATTGGCGGTCGTCGGACCGTCGTTCGGCGGATTGGACCAGTCACCCACAATCGAGCCGCTGAAGTTCACACCGCTGTTGCTGTTGCTGTAGGTGCCGTCCAGTTCCAGATGCCTGGGCACAATGTCCACATATCCACCGTCGGATGGTATGGTCACCGTTGTAGCGGATATGTTGCCGGTAATCTCGATGGTTGTGCCGGAGTTCGTTACGGATAGAGTACCATTGCTCAGTGAGACGCTGGTGGGATACTTGTATATGCTATCGAACTCACCAGCACCTTCGGGAAGCGAGGATGGGAAAGTCGCCACCAGATCGCCCGTGCTGTTCACGTTCGGCCCGGTGAGCGTACCGTTGAGCTCCCCCCTCGTGTAGTGCTCAGGATCTGTCCCGGTGGCGCTGACAGTGCCGCTGAACGTGACAGGTGTCGTAAACTCCGAGTCTTCAAGACTGATGGTGCCGGTAAACGATGGATTCGCACCAGGGGGTCCCTGAAGAGCGTCTGCGGAAATGGTCGCCACATAGCTCTCCGCAGAGTCTTCAGACGAGGTCTGGGTGACAGTCCATATCCCGCCGGAGAGCTTCGCCGTAACTGTGATGGTCTCCACAAATTCTGCAGTGATCGTTATCTGGCCGGGTATGTCATTGGCGTCGTCTACCAAGACGAGCTTGTTGCCATCCAGGACACCGTCTACTGTATATCCCTGGCCGATTGTCAGATCGAAGAGCGCGACCTGCTCGCCACCGTAGTCCATATCTCCGCCTAAGACGCGGAGCATCCAATACA
>DASRZD010000160.1:0-9896 GCA_035686805.1 Armatimonadota bacterium | reverse complement strand
CGGGATGCTGAACCGAGTCCTCACCCGAGACCCCATCACCAGCGAGATCTTCCAGCGCAAAGTGCTGCTTGATCTAAGCTTCGACCCCCAGGGCGCGCCGGTCGCGAGGGATGGCGATAAGGTCGTCGGCTTCATGCTCGGCCAGGTGCGCAAGTACCCCATGGAAGAGCAGGCGCCGGACTTCGATCGGGGCTACATCGTGCTGATGGCGGTGGATGCGGATTACCAGCGCAAGGGCATCGGCAGCCGGCTGTGGGGGCACCTGGAGGCATACTTCAAGTCGAAGAACGTGAAGGTTGCGACATGCTCTACCTACGCGCCGAACTACTTCTGGCCGGGCGTTGACATCGTCACCTACGCCGGGGCGGTCGAGTTCTTCAAGAAGCACGGATTCACCGTGCCGATCACCGTCCTGGCGATGGACGCGCCGCTCACCGATTTCAAAGTCCCCGACTGGATCATCGAGAAGGAGAAGACTCTGGCGGCCGAGGGCGTGATCATTGACGCCCTGAAGCCGGAGTACATCCTCCCGCTCATCGAGCACCTGCGAACCTGCTTCCCGGGCGACTGGCAGCGCTTCGAGCGCGAGTCAATGGTGCGCATGACTAGGGGGCACTTCAATCGGGGACAGGTTTATGTGGCGATGAGCGGCGATAAGTGCGTGGGCTTCTGCCAGCATGATAACGAACACTTCGGGCCATTTGGCGTAGATGATAAGGAGAGGGGTCGAGGGATCGGGGCGGTCCTGCTCCTTCGATGTCTGAAAGGCATGAGGGCGATGGGGATGCACAACGCCTGGTTCGCCTCGACGACCGACGATGCCGCGAGGGTCTACGCATACGGTGGGTTTGTGGAGAGCAGGCGGTATGCGATAATGCGGAGAGAATTGTAGGGGCGGGGTATCCCCGCCCAGGGCAGGGCAACCCTGCCCCTACAGGAGGCTGACATGGCTGACAAAGTTGATATTCTCGCGATCGGCGCGCATGCCGGGGATGCCGAGATCTCGTCCGGGATGGCGCTGTGTCATCACGTGAATCAGGGCAAGAAGGTGGCAATGCTCCACCTCACCCTAGGCGAGAAGGGGAGCAAGGACATGACCCCCGAGCGATATGCCGAGCTAAAGCACACCGAGGCGGAGTATGCCGCGAAGGCCATCGGCGCGCAGATCTATTTTCTTCCCTATAAGGACGGCGAACTGCCGGTCAACGATGAGGTCAAGTTCGCCATCGCCGACGTGATCAGGGAGTGCAAGCCCGGCATCATCCTCACTCACTGGGAGAAGAGCATACACAAAGACCATATCAACACCAACCTGAATGTCCCGGATGCGATCTTCTACGCGGGGATCGCCGGGTTCAAGCGGAAGAATCCGGCTCATTATGCGGGCACTCTCTACTTCGCCGAGAACTGGGAGGACCGCGAGGACTTCGTCCCCGAGCTTTACCTGGAGGTCACGCCCGAGGACATGAAGCTTTGGGAGGAAATGACCGGCAAGTATGCACTCTTCCGCGGCGAGGTCGTGAAGTTTCCATACGTAGACTATTACAGGTCGCTGGCGAGGGTCCGAGGGCCGGAGGTAGGGTTCGATTATGCGACGGCCTTCATGCTCCCGAAGGGGGCGCATCGGCGCAGGGTTCAGTCTTTCCTATGAAATCCCTATCTGTGTTATCCGTCTTTGTCTGTGTAATCTGTGTTCTAACCTCAGGGTGCCGGAAGCCGGAATCCAAGGTCGTCTCCCTGCGGATGACCGTCTGGGGGTCGGCGGCGGATGAGCAGAAGTGGAATAAGAAGCTCAAGGCTTTCTATGAAACTCATCCGAACGTTCGAGTTCGCCTTGAGTATGTAATCAATGAGAGGACTTTGCACAAACTTCTCGTCTCGACTGCAGGCAACAAGTCTCCCGATGCCAGTGTCATAAGCTCCATGTGGTTCGTTCCAGCGGCGTCTAAGGGACTGCTCGCCGATTTGGGGCCCTTCATAGCCAAAGACAAGACCTTCGATCTGAGCGACTTCTACCCCGAGGTAATCAGTGGATGGGGCAAGTATAAAGGCACACTATACGCGATACCCGCAGGTGTGGACGTATGCGCCATGTTCTACAACAAGACCATGTTCGATAAATGCCATGTGCCGTATCCGGACGAGACTTGGGACTGGAACCGGTATCTATGGGCTGCAAAGCAGTTGACGCGTGATACCAACGGCGACGGCAAGGTAGACCAATGGGGCACAACGCAGAACTGGTGGCAGTCGTATGTATGGGCGAACGGCGGGGACATCATCAGCAAAGACAAGACAACGTGTCTGCTCGACCAGCCGGCCGCCTATGAAGGGCTGCAGTTCATGGCTGATCTCCGCAACAAGTATCATGTGGCGCCGACCGCCAAAGACATGGCCGACCTCAGCTCGGCAAAAATGTTCACTAACGGCCAGGTAGGGATGTATTTCAGCGGAAGCTGGGCCGTCCCGCTCTATTTCGACAAAGACATCAAGGGCGCTTTCGAGTATGACGTCGCTGCTATACCAAAAGGGCCGCGCTGCCGGGCAACGTTCTATGGGGGAGCGTCCTACGCGGTGCTCAATGGCTCCAAGCACAAGGAACTGGCATGGGAACTGGTCAAGTTCATGGTGAGCAAGGAGTCGCTAAGGGAGCGCGCCATCACAGAGCAGGTAGTGCCGAGCCGGATCTCGGTCGCAGAATCGAATGCCTTCCTAGACCTGCCAGGCCCGCCGAAGCATAGGAAGGTATTTCTCGATGCCATATCCTACGGCCGCTCAATTCCCTCCGTGCCGTGCAGCGAAGAGATGAACTCAATCATCGGAAACGACCTCGGTCTGCTGCAGATCGGCGACGAGACTGCCAAGAGCGCCTGCAAGCGAGTTGCGCCGCGGGTCACTGACCTCCTTAGAAACAAGCAGAACCGCGAGTAATCATGCGCCGGAGGAGTAGAGTATGGGCGTGTGTGAGTGTGGGAGTAGAACCATCTTATCGAGCATCAAGTATCTAGTATCGAGCATCCTCCTTGTGTCCCTGCTCTCAGGCTGCGCCAAGTCGGATAAGCCTGAGGTCGTGCATCTGAGGCTCATGATGTGGGGCAAGCAGGATGAACTCGGCTTCTACAATGAGTCGCTCAAGGTCTTCTACAGGGATCATCCGAACATCCGGGTGAGCGTCGAGCTGATCCCCTGGAGCCATGTGTTCGACAAGCTGCTCATCTCCACGGCTGGCGGACGAACTCCGGATGTGAGCCGGGTGGATTCCACCTATTTCACTCCATGCGCGGCCAAGGGCGTGCTCGAATGCCTTGACCAATACATCGAGAACGACCCGACTTTCAATATCGGCGATTTCTATGAAGAGGCGGTTGAGGGCTGGGGGATGTATGACGGCAAGATCTACGGCCTCCCGAGCGACATAGATATCTATGCCATGTATTACAACAAGACCATGTTCGACAAGTATCACGTGCCGTATCCCGATGCGACATGGGATTGGAACAAGTTCCTATGGGCGGCGAAGCAGCTTACGAAAGATCTGGACGGTGACGGGAACCTGGAGCAGTGGGGCTGCGTGCCTGATACCTGGTGGCAGGACTACGTATGGCAGAACGGCGGCGATATTGTCACCAAGGACAACAAGCAATGCATGCTGGACCAGCCGGAGGCATATGAGGCGCTTCAGTGGATGGCAGATCTTCGGGGCAAATACCGTGTAGCGCCTACGCCGGCGAATATGGCGGACATCGGCCCGCAGAAGCTCTTTACTAATGGTCAGATCGGCATGATCATCAGCGGAAGTTGGGCTGCCCCACTGATATGGGATAAGGAGATCACGAACTTCGAATACGATGCCGCCCCGATCCCCATGGGCAAGCGGAGGGCGGCCTTCATGGGCGGTGCGGCGTTCGGGATAATGAGCAGGTCCAAGCATAAAAAAGAGGCGTGGGAGCTGGTTAAGTTCATGACTTCGCCCACCTTCCAGGGCTACTACGCCCGGACGCAACAAATCATCCCCAGCCGGAGATCAGTCGCCGAGTCCGGTGCGTATTTATATCTGAAGGACAAGCCCGCGAACAAGCAGGCGTTCATAGACGCCATCAAGTACGGCTGCGTCGTGCCGAACATCGAGTGCTCCCGCGAGATGAACGACATCATCAACAACGAGATCGTCATGGCGACCCTCGGCAAGCAGTCGGCAAAGGACGTCTGCCTCAGGGTCACGCCCATTGTGGACGATCTGCTCAGATACAACCGCCCGCACAGGAGGTTAGACGAGGGAGGACGGTGAATATGGGTTAGGTTTCAGGTTTTGGGTTCTAGGTTTTGGGATTATGAAGATCAGACTGATAGCCACAATTTTGATATGCGCTCTTGCTATGAGCATCGGCGGATGTACGAAGTCCAAGAGCGAAAACGGGATCGTCACTCTTAGGATGACTGTTTGGGACAAGCAGGAGGACCTGGATTTCTACAAGCAGGCGTTCGAGAACGAGTTCTACAAGACTCATCCGAATATCCGCGTAGAGGTCGAGTCCGTCCCCTGGCTTAGGATGTTCGACAAGCTCCTGGTCTCGACGGCGGGCGGACGCTGTCCTGACGTGAGCCGCGTCAGCTCGACGTATTTCACTCCGTGCTCCGCCAAGGGTCTATTGGAGGACCTTGGTCCCTATATCGCGAACGATCGCGACTTTGACATATCGGACTTCTACGGCCCTGCTGTCGAGGGCTGGGGGAAGTACAAAGGCACGTTGTACGCCATCCCGGGCGATGTGGACATCTACGCCATGTACTACAACAAGAACATGTTCGATAAGTACCACATCCCCTACCCCGACGGCACGTGGGATTGGGCGAAGTTCCTGGAGGTGGCGAAGAAGCTCAGCAAGGACCTTGATAACGACGGCAAACTGGAGCAGTGGGGATGCGTGCCCGATCAAACCTGGCAGGCGTACATCTGGCAGAACGGCGGGGATGTTCTGAATGAGGACAGTACCAGGTGCATTCTGAACGAGCAGGCCGCGTATGATGCCCTCCAGTGGATGTGTGACCTCCGCAACAAGTACCATGTCGCTCCGACCGCCTCCGATGCCGCAGATATCGGCCCGCAGAAGCTCTTCACCAATGGCCAGATCGGCATGTATATGAGCGGGAGCTGGGCAGCAGGGATCATCTTTCCTAAGGAGATCACCACTTTCGAATACGATTGCGCCCCGCTCCCCAAAGGCAAGGTTCGGGCGTCATTTATCGGCGGGGCGTGCTGGGGGATAATGAGGGGCTCCAAGCATAAGAAGGAAGCGTGGGAGTTGGTCAAGTTTATGGTATCCCCCTCGATGCAGCGTCACTTTGCCGAGCAGAAGCAGATCATCCCGAGCCGTAAGTCGGTTGCCGAATCAGGCGCATATCTCTACCTGAAGGCGGGGCCGAAGAACAAGCAGGCGTTCATTGATGCTATCGAGTATGGGCATCCTCTCCCCAAGGTAGAGTGCTCGCCTGAGATGAATTTCATCATCGGGAGTGAGATCGTGCCGGCGACCCTGGGGACCCAATCTGCCAAGGATGTCTGCGAACTAGCAGCCAAGCGGGCGAACGATTTATTAATGTACCAGAAAAGGTGATGGGAAGAAAGTATGGGAGTATGGGGGTGTGGGGGTATGGGAGTTTCCATTACTCCAGCACTCCACCACTCCATTACTCCATTTTCGAGGTAGGAGTTACTTATGGGTGAAAAACAGTCTATGAAGCAGGCCGACCAGGGCGGGAGCCCAGTATACCGCGTGCTCTGGTGGGCGGTGTACCTGCTTGCGTTCCTCGCCGCTCCGTTGGCGATCTGGATCAACTATAGGCACAATGCCGATGCTTCCACCCTCCTCAAGATGGCGCTGCCACTGGGGATCGTGTGCCTCTTTCTCATAGCGCGACTGATCTTCTTGCATTCGACTCGGAATATGAGCAGGATGGTGAGGAAAGAGGCGGGTGAGGGCTTCATGTGTATACTGCCATGGCTCGTCGGCTTCGTCTCATTCACCCTTGGGCCGATGCTGTTTTCGATTTACATCGCCATGTGCGATTGGGATATCATCAATCCGCCCAGGTTCGTGGGACTTGCGAACTTCCAGCAGGCGCTGTTCCACGATTTCCGATTCCTCCAGGCATTGAAAGTGACCATAACTTATGCCATGTTCGCGCTTCCGCTGGGTCTTACCGGAGCGCTGATGGTCGCTCTTCTCCTCAATCAGAAGGTGAAGGGCATGTCATGGTTCCGGACGATCTTCTATATTCCAGCCATCCTTCCGGGGATCGCCACCGCCATGCTCTGGCGCTGGATATTCAACCCGGAGAACGGCATCCTGAACCTCTTCCTCAATGGATTCATGCCACCGGCATCCAGAATGACTAGTTCTATCAGCATATGGCCTATAGCTCTTGTTGTAGGACTTCTGGCTGCAGTCTTGATTATAAGCAAGCGCGATCGCTCGTCACGGGCAGGAATAGTCTCGCTGGTGTTGGCGTTCCCGCTGGGTGGCGTCATAGCCTTAGCATGGAACACAGGTTTTCGCCTGCTCTCGCTATCCTTCGCCCAGCCTGCGCCTCTATGGCTGGCAGACCCGGCTTGGGCACTCCCGGCGTTCATTCTAATGAGCCTGTGGGGTGTGGGCGGGGGCATGATCATCTACCTGGCGGGACTTCAAAGCATCCCGACCCAGCTTTATGAGGCAGCCGAAATAGACGGCGCGAACCCCGTCCAGAAATTCTGGAAGATCACCCTGCCCATGGTTACGCCGACGATATTCTTCAACCTGGTCATGGGCGTCATCGGCAGTTTCCAGGTATTCACCTCATCATTCGTTATGACACAGGGAGGTCCGCATTACGCCACCCTGTTCTACTTGCTCTACCTGTATCAGAAGGCGTTCCAATACTTCCAGATGGGCTATGCAGCGGCGATGGCGTGGATACTCTTTGTCGTGATACTGATCTGTACGCTGCTTGTTTTCAAGTCATCTGCGGGCTGGGTCTACTACGAAGCGGAAGTGAAGGGAAGAAGATAGAGGTCTACTATGGCAACAACAGTGCGAGAAGAGAAGATTCGGAAGCGGAGCACATCCCGGCTTTGGGCCAATACGCTCACCTACTTCCTGCTGATCACAGGTTCGATACTGGTGCTGATACCCTTCTGGTGGTTGGTCAGGAGTTCGCTGATGGACCCAGGCGACATCTTCAAGCCGATGGCGAGCTGGCGAGACGTTTTCCCCCTGCACCCGCTGTGGGGGAATTACCCGGAAGCTCTGAAGTTCATGAACTTCTGGGGATGTCTCCGCAACACGTGCACGATCACCTTCTTCGCCATGGCCGGTCAGATCATGTCCGCCTCCATAGTCGCATACGGCTTCGCTCGGATGCGCTTCCCGGGAAGGGATATTCTGTTCATCGTACTGCTTTCGACGATCATGCTCCCGCCCCAGGTGACCTTGATCCCAATCTTCAAGATCTTCACGACCCTGGGCTGGTATGATACGTTCAAGCCGCTAACAGTCCCGGCGTACTTCGGAGGGGGCGTCTTCGCCATTTTCCTCTTGAGGCAGTATTACATGACCATCCCGATCGAGATGGACGAGGCCGCGAAGATTGACGGGGCCAGCACATTCGGGATATTCACACGAATCATACTCCCGCAGGCGAAACCCGTACTTGGGACGGTTGCGATCTTCTCGTACATGTGGAACTGGAACGACTTCCTCGGCCCATTGATCTACCTCAGCGACCCTGCAAAGCGGACTCTCGCGCTGGCGCTTTGGTCATTCCAGGGGGAGCACGCGGTTGACTGGCATCTGCTGATGGCAGCGGCGACGGTGGTCATGCTCCCGCTCCTGATAATCTTCTTCTGCGCGCAGAAATACTTCATCCAGGGTGTGGTCATCTCGGGAGTGAAGGGGTAAATTCTCTTACTCGTACTCTTACTCACGGAGGTGCGAAGTGAAGCAGTATTGCAGTAGACTAGGCATTCTCGCGCTCGCCCTCGTCTGCCTCTCGCCTGCCCGAGGGTCCACCGAGTACGCGCTCATCAAGGCGAATCCCGCGGCAAAGACCCTTTACATGAACCCCGCATGGTCGCCGGATGGTCGTTCGATCGCCTACGTGGCAATCACGAACGCGGAAAAGCTCGACTACGCCATCATCAGCCACCCCACGAGCATTCGGCTCGCGACTCTCCGAAACGGCAAATGGGCACACAAGCTCCTTGTCAGCAAGGGACACTCGCCGGTCTGGTCGGCAAACGGGACGCTCGCGTTCGCCCGTAACGGTCTGCTGATCATGGACTTGCATACCGGGCATGTGAAACGGCTGTCGAATGATCGGCTGTCGCGCATTCCGCGAGAGGATGATGCGACGGCATACCAGGACATCCCGATCAGTTTTTCGCCTGATGGTCGGTACCTGGCCTACAATCGCCTGCTTTGGGAGGAAGCGGAAATCCGTGTATTCGACATGAAACTCAATCGGGACCTCGGCATCAACGTGGGCAACAGGTTCGCCTGGTCGCGGGATAGCCGCCGAATGCTCACGTCGTTCGAATGGTATGGAGATCAGCAGGTGCCGTCGAGGCTCGTTATGTGGGATCTCAGTCGGGCTAAGTGGCGATCTATCCTCAAGGGCTACCGTGTTGATGACATCGTCTGGCCGAAGGGACGAGACTACGCCTGGGTGCTCATCCAGGATGTCCTGGACGAAGGCCCGGACACCGACCTGAAGCCCCCGAATGGCGCCGGGATATACCGCCTCGACCTGACAAAGCATACTCTGACAAAGCTGTCGGACATCACGAGTTGGATACTTCCGAGTCCGACATACGAGCGATTCGCCTTTGCCGGAAAGCGCCCGGACGCGACCGGGGAGAGGGAAATATACGTGGGAGAGACCGGCAAGTGGCAGTTCCGTCTCATCGCCCGCCATTTCCCCGGTCCAGGGAATTGGAGCCAGCGCGCGAGGTTCATGGGCTGGTCCCCGGACGGGAAGTCGTTGGCATACGTGACCGGGCAGGGAGATATAAGGATTGTGAAGTTCCCTTAAGCTACTTCCCCGAGGCGTGAGTCAATTGCTCGACAGCGCCCTTGATCGCCTCAGCCACGCTCGTGTTCTCCTCGATCGAGAGGCGGGCCTTCAACTGGTCCAGCGCCGTCTGCCGGTAGGGGGTCTGCCATCCGTAGCTGCCGTCCCACCACATGCTGAACTCCCGATGCATGCCCATGTGACCAAGAAGTCCCGCGGCGCTCGACCGCATGAATGGACTGCCTTCGTCGCCGAAGCGCTTCAGCGCCTCATAGAACTGGGTGTCCCTTCGATATCGCCGAGAAGATGAGGCATTCAGCCCGAAGAGGGTAAGGATCAGGAATGCTCCCAGAACCGTCCCTGCCGCGCCCACGGTGTCCGCCGGGTCGCCGAGCATCTTCTGAAGCCAGGGCTTCGGCGCTTGCTGGGCGGTTTGGGTCTCGACCCACTTCCGATACAGCTTGATCTGCTCCTTGTAGTACTCGGCTTGGGCCTTCGCCTGTCGCGTCTGGGCCATATAGAGCTCCTTCTGTTCCGGCGACACAGGAGCTTGGGCATGAGCCAGGCATGGCATGAGCGCGATGACGACAATGATTATGAGGATTCGCATGATGTCTGCCTCCGCCGGATGAATTAGCTACGGCGGAGGCGAATTCCTGCTAGTCTAATAGTGCAGACCATATCCGTAGGAGTAGTAGCCTGGGATAGTGACCGGCAGCAGGCCGGATGGATTCCAATCGCCGAAGAGGATGTCCGCCGCCGCCGCGAATCCGCAATTCCGATAGTTGTACGCTGCCAGGTATGCGTTCACCCCGGGGAAACTCGCAAGCTCGTAGGGCTCGCGAAGC
>DASRZD010000159.1:0-2527 GCA_035686805.1 Armatimonadota bacterium | reverse complement strand
TCCAGTCGCGCCCGTTCCAGTACTGTATCTTGTAAGCACCTATGCCCCCTGCATACTGGCCCGGCCTGTGCTGGTCTATGATCGTCCTGTCGAAGATCGTCGCACCTCCGAGGTCCACCTCCAGCCATTCGCCGGCTACCTTGCCCGCATCGGGACACCAGCCGCTTGCATGGCTCCCATCGGTCGCCTTTTCAGCGCCATAGTCACCGCTCAACTGTTTGGAGGCCGTGGCCTTCTCGCCCAGGGCCAGATTCTCCCACTGTACAACCGGCTCGGGCACCCGCCCTTTGAATGGCTTTACGACGAAGCTGTCGAATTCTACAGGCTCGAAGCTGCCGGCCAGCGCCACCGCTCCATTCGGATGGAAATCGTCTATTGCGCTGCAGACGGTCTTTCCGTCAATAACTGCGATCACGTGGCTCCCTTTGAACCTGAGCTTCAGGTTGTGCCATGTGATCGGTTTGAGGTTGCCGGATTCGATCAGTGTAGTCGTGTCCTTTAGCTGCCATGCGCCGGTATCGTCTATAGTCAGGCCGTAACCTCCCGGCATCCCCCGGCTCAGCGGGTCGTCAATCCGCCCATAGACTCCGGCAAAGCCCTTCTCCCCGACATGGACATCGACGCTCACCTCGTAGTCCTTCCAAGCGGCGTCACCTATGATGGTCCATGGACACGGCTGATTGCTGAACCACTCGATGCCTCTCTGGGGCACGATCTGACGCAGGCACTTTCCGCGACCGTCTGCCCGCTCCGCGACCGCGAATGTGCCGGCTTCGTCCGAAAAGTACTTGGGTGTCTTGCTCAGAGCATAGCTCTCGAACCTGTCGCTATAGGGGAATGGGAACGGCGACTCCTTTGGGATATCGTAGGACCCCTTGTGCTGGCCCGTCGTCGTGGTCAGCGAGTAGATGCTGTTCCCCTCTAATACTATGATGAACGAGCCGTCCTTGAGTGTGATGTCGGGAAGCTGAACGAACTGCTCGGCTTTGTTGGAGCGCCAGACATGCACTGTTCCCAGAGAGAGGTTTTTCAAGCTGAATCTCATAGACTGCGTCGGAATATCAGGCAGAGGATCACTGTCCTTTCTTGGAATCACGTTCTGATAGCCAACATCCTTCATGGTCTCAATAATGATACTGTAGTCGCCGCCCGGGCTCCTCATGGTGATATAGCTTCCATCCTCGCCCATGAGCCCGCAGCCGCCGTCCAGGTATCTCCATCCCGGCTTGGTGAACTGGGTAGTATGGGCAGTAATCCAGATCGGCGCGATCACTTCATAATGTCCGGACCACGGGGTGTTTGCCTTCATGAGCCCGGGATTGGCCCAAAGAGGCACATTGAAGGGAGCCAGGTATTCGAAGTTGGAGGTAATCAGGGAGCAGATGATAGTCTTGGTCATCCGCCCCAGGATATAGTTGCGGTTAAAGAGCTTGGCATACCCATCGGCTCGTGCCCAGGGACTGTCTCCCGATTGGGACTCTTCACTGCACCAGAGTGGCTTGCCCACCAGCTTGGCAGCATCCGAGGACCTGTAGTTCACATAATGCCCGCCAACCGCATGAATCGCCTGATTGAGTTCCGGGTCAGAGGCCATCTCAGGGACGATGTCCCACGCATGATCGCCGCCAGCGCTGTCGGTAGCGACGAGCTTCACGTGCTGGAGGCCGTTCGCGTCAAGGGTCCTGCGTAGAGTCTTGATGTAGTCTACCGCGAAGCCGGCCTCGTTGCGGATGCCCTGGTAGTTGATGGTGACGCCGTGATAGTCGCGCGCGCCCTTGATGAACTGGGCCACAAAGTCCGCGTTATCCTGAGAGAAAAACTCGCCCTTGCCGATCCAGCCGGGCGCGCCCCACTGCAGACTCTCGACGATGATATCGGGCTTGCGTTTCCTGGCTTCCTTCATCAACCACCACTCATAGCCCCTTTCATAGTACTCGGGCTTAGGATGCTCGAACTCATCACGGGTGTTGGCATGGCTTGGCTCCGAGCCCCATGTCGAGTTTACGGTCCCGCCGATCTCGACCTTTAGAACCTGCAGCGACGCGCCGAAGTTGGGTTTGAACAGCAAGTCGAGTATCTGCGACCTCTGGGGCTCGGGGTAATCAATGAGCAGCCTCGAGTTTGCTCCCGCGCTGAGGCCGCCGATGCCGTCGAAGATGCGACCGTGATCGTTGCCGTCAAGGACGACCACGACTTCGGCGTAAGCGTAAGCCGGTAACAGCAGTAAAGCCACGATCTGGATACACAGGATGCAGCGCATTTCGCCTCCCAATCTGCATTATTCGTTATAGGCTTCGTACATCGCCTGGATGTTCTCATAGGGCCAGACGGGCTCTAACTCGAATCGCAGCATGACGCCGCCCGACCGGTTGAAGGTAGAAATCGTGTCCCTCACGAGCTGTTGCACTTCATTCGGTGTCCCGAATGGCATTATACGCTGTCGGTCGGCATCTGAGAAGACGCAGACTCTGCCGGCAAGCTTCTCCTCGAGGGTCTTGCGCTCAAAAAGCGAGTTCTGCGGGTTGAT
>DASRZD010000158.1:0-4161 GCA_035686805.1 Armatimonadota bacterium | reverse complement strand
TTGACTACAGCAAGAACAGCGCGCGTCCACAATTCTCCGCTCTTAGTCGCATCCAGCGAAACGTCTACGAACAGGTTGTTGGTTCGCAGGTCGCTGTACTCAACTGGACCATATCGGATGCGCGACTCTATAAGGCGCTCTGCATTAGAAATCCATGTACCCACAACACTGAGGCCGACGAAGTTCTCCGCTGTTTCACGCGGGATCTTCGAGAGTTCTGCGATCATCTGCTTCTTGAACTCTTCCTCGGGTTCGTCGTGTAGACCTAGTGCAGCCAATGCCGCGATGCCACCAATCTTCACCAGAATGCGAGCAACCCGGCGGGCCAGCGACACGCCCCAGGCAGCGACGACGATGTTCCCATACTCATTCGCCCACTGGGTTTTGTCTATCCGGCCCTGCCTCAAGTCATCGTTCGCCTGGAGCAGGGACTGAAGCTGGGCGCTGCGGGCCGACATGAACATGAACGATGCCTTGATGAACGGCTGCTTGATAGAGGTCAGGTGGGTCCGCGTCTCCGGATTGAACTGCGGCTGCGTCTCCATGGCCTGCATCAGTAGATCCACGGTCGCCTGCTCGTGCTCTGCGCTGCCGGGCTCGAGGCCCTGTTCGGCTGCCACCTTCTTGCCCGCCGCCTTCCACATGCTCCATATGGCCACTTCGTCACCCCAGGTCATCGGCTGGAGCGTGTAGTCCAGCACGGGTGTCCTGTCGAAGATGAGGTTACTGAACGCCTGCTGGGCTGCGACCGCTCCAGCGGCAAAGTCGAACTGCTTGGCCTTCCACCTGAGCCACAAGGTTGGAACGGTCTCTTGCAAATGCTTGATGTCCTTGCGGATCTCGGTGGCGTTACCGATGTTCTGGAGGAAGTACTCCGCGCCGATGAACTTCCTGGCCGCCGCCAGCGAGGCGATCTGGATCAGAGACGTACTGGCCTTGCCGCCCAGAATGGACCTCGAGAAGTTCGCCAGCAGCCCACCGCTGATCTGATCCAGGACGCTACTGTTGTTGACCTGACCCTGGATCACGTCCAGCAGGTTCAGCATCTCCGTCAACTGCATCTCGCCACCGGCCTCTCGGATCTTCTGCTGCCAGATCGGGTTGGCCGTCAGCGATCGGGCCATCTCGATGGTCTCCGCGAAGGACATATCATCGAATCTAGTGCTGGCCGAGCCATAGACGCTGTCGGCCTGCATGCCATCGATCACCTCGACCATGAACGGAGCGATGCGGATATGATTATTGCCGCCGACCCGTGCCATGTACCGGCCCTTGGATTCACCAGGCGTCGAGCCGGTGAGCGTCCTGCCCGAGGCCTTCTTGGGAAACCACCGCCAGATGTGGAAGTATTTGTCGTAAATGGCCTTCTCGTAGTTCTCCCAGCGCAACGAGGTATTGTTGATGGCCTTGGCCTGATGCTCGCGGTTCACCTCGAAGTGGACGGCCACAAACTTCTTCAGCCCCTCTGGCAGGAGCCGGGCGACTTCGCGCAATTCTGCTACAGTGGGCGTACCGGTGACGAGGGTCGTCTTGCTCATCCACACGCCGCGCGGCGTCACGCGCTTGCCGCGTACCATCCTCTCTGGCATCTTGTCGTGGTAGAGTTCAAACCGCAGGCCCTGCGTCGAGAGAAGCGCCTCGAGGTTTCCACCGTCTGCTTCCATGTGGGCCCAGACACTGAGCAGTTCGCCATACGTTACGTCGAACGTCTCGCCGCCCAGCGTGACCGTGACTTCCTTGTTGAGCATCTCCAGGTCCGCATTAGTGATGCCTGCCGCCTTGGCCTTCTCGCGGTAGGCCTGAAGGAACTCGACCATGAGGGCATCGCTGCGCATCCGTGCCATCCGGATATCATGGTACAGGATCTTCTCAGTCACGGCGGTATTCGCGCCCGTGACTCTTCGGGCCAGGGTGTGCAGGGTAGCAGCGCCAGGACTCAGCATCCAGGTGGCCAGCTGAACCGCGCCCACGCCTTCTACTCCGGTGCGGATAGTTGGGGCGACCTCGTCGCGCATGCCGACCGTGGAAGTGTCGAACATCTCGTTGCGGCGACTGGTATTGATCGCACCCTTCCTGTCTTGCATCTCGAGAAGATGCTCGAGCTTCCTCTGCATCTCCCTGATATCGTCCGCACTCAGGTCGCGGATTGCGGTCTTCTGTAGCCGCTGGACTTCTTCCCGCCGGTTCGCGCCCATCGCGTACCAGTTCTTCACGTCTTCCAGGGTGCCCGCCTCTGCGTCCTTTTGCAGTTCTGCGAAGATGACGTCCACGTCCCCGGCGATGCGGTGCAGGTAGTCCGCGCGGGCTTCCAACTCCAGAGCCTTCTCGTCGGATAGCTTTGCCAGATCAAACACCTTGAGGATGTCCTCGAAGGCTACCCGAACCTCCGACCGCATCTTGCCCAGCTTCGTCCTGCCGTCGCGGTATTCCGTCTGCGCCTTCTTCATAAACTTCTTGAAGTCGCTGGTGGCCTCTTTCTTGTCGGCGTGCTCTACCCACTTCGATACCGCCTCGAGGATCTTCTCCATGTCTCTGGGCGTTCGGGCCTTGGCTACGCGATTGAGGAAGCGCCCCTGGAACTCTTTCGGAACAAACGTCAACACGATGTTCGCGGCGTCTACCTTGTTGCGGTCGTAGATCTTGTTCTTCAGCCGCAGTGCGTCGATGGCAGCGCGGGCGTTCTCTTTTGTATCCGCTACGCCCTTCTTGTAGCCGACCGGTTTTTGGTGGAGTTGGGACCACCGCACCAGCCGGGCGACGTCTCGACCGAACAGCTTCATCTCTGCCGCGGTCATGCCCTGCTGCCGTCCCTCCGGACTCGACTGGGCCCGCCCTTCGTAGATGTCCACCGGGACGATCAGTTCGCCTTCGGTGTCACGTCTGATCTGGTAGGAGGTCGTGTCTCGCAATGTCTGAAGTTCCTGTAGTTGACCCGAGATCCACTGGTTAACGGCAGTCAGGGTATCCCTACCGGGACCATAAAACTGCCAGGCGTTCACAGCGTTGCGTGTTTGGATGTCCTGAAGGTCTACGATGATGGACGCCAGGTTCTCGGGCAGGGCCTTGATGACACTTGCTATGGCTGTCCGCTGCTCAGTGGTCAGTGGCCCCGCCGTGCGGATCATGATGGCGTCGCCCGTCGTGGGCGCGCCACTCGACCCGCTCGTACTCAACCCAGAGTAGGTATCCTGCTCGAGGGCCAGGGTGACGTGGCCACTGGACAAACCGTCCCACAACAACTCCTCCACGACCAGATTGTGGCCCCAGGGCGCGCCCCTGAGTGCATAGCCCTTCCCATCAGTCTGAAGCCACGCCGCGAACTCTTCTCCGGTCTTCGCCGCTGTCTCTATCGACGTCACGCCCGGCTTGGGCTTCAGCGGTCTCAGTTGGTAGGTAGCCTCTCCCTCTGCGCCCAAGACAGGAACGGATAGGTGTGCTTCGCCTGGAACTACTATAGATATGCTACCGGCGTCCTCTCCTTCGTTGACATAGAAGTACCCACGCTTCGCCACGCCGCGCGTTATCATAGAACGCATTGTCGCATTGGCCTTAAAATCCTCCATGGGCCACGCCCGTGTATTTGACGTCGGGCCAGACAACTGCCATGCCGTGATACCGGGTTTTACATCCAAGGGGATTGCTGTGCCGTCTCCATACTTAGCAGTGCCGTCTGCATAATAAGTCTCGTCCTCTGGGGAGTTCAGGTTATAGCCAGTGACGTTCTTGCCCTTCTTGGCTATCTGTTTCCTGCTCGCAAGGGGCGTTTTTCCATACTCTCTAGTACCGTCCCACTCTCCTTCTGCCGGGATACCTATTCTCGCCTCTAATGCTTCAGTTGCGGCCTTATGCGTTCCAAGGTGTAGACCGTTCGGCCCGCCTTTCATCATCCCACTAGGACTGCCATGCCAAAACACATCAGGTCTACCTAGTAACTGTTTCGTTTCCGTGCTGCTATAAGGGAGGGCGAGATGGCCGTCACGGAGCTGCCGAGTGATACTGATCTTCCCCTCTGCGCCGGGGGTGGGGGAGGGGATGGCCTTTGCTGGGTCAAGAAGTATGTAGCTATCCCCTGCGCCTTCAGCCATATTCTCATAAACAATTGCGTCGTACCCAAGAGAGTTCAACAGGTTAATAATCCGTTTGTCTTGAGCCTGCGAATTA
>DASRZD010000157.1:0-20139 GCA_035686805.1 Armatimonadota bacterium | reverse complement strand
TATTGGTGCTGAGCCTGCTTGCAATCGGCTCGGGCGGCCAGGAGCTGCCTGGGCGGGTTGCCGGCACGGGACAGCTATCCTTCAATAGTGGAGTGAACCCGTTCGGCATGTCCTCGGATATTTTCGTCGGCAATGACGCACCCGGGCCGTATACCCTCAACTGGAAGAACATCAACCGCTTCAGTGAAAGTGTCTCGGTGGGCGACCGCCTATTGCAGCGCGATTCCGACTATGCGATAGACTACGCTGCCGGGACCATCCGATTCGCATCGTCGGTGAGCAGCAAGGCGATCATCCGGGTGGAGTACAGCTACGATCCCGCGAAGGCAGTTCGGAATCGAGCGCCTCTGAACATGCCGCTCACCCTGGATATCATGAAGAAGCAGAACAGGGGCCTGCAGTTTACTGCCCTCTACCGGCAGCCTGAAGCCGCTGCAAACGCGACTCCCGACGTGCTGGTCTATGGACTGACCGGCTCGACCAAGGCGAAGCAAGGGGATTTGACCACGATGCTCCTGTTCAGCCCCGATAGGGCCGGGGAAACCGAGAAAGGCAAGTTCGACGAGCGCTCTGCCATCAAGCTGGGCAGTAACACGAAGACGGACAATCTCCAACTCACAACTTCCTTCCTGCACGTTGGTGAGCAGTTCGCCGGAAGCAATGACTACAAGCTCCAGCAAGGCGTGGACGCCATGAACCTGGCGGCAGTCTTCACGCCCGGCAAGAATCTACTCATGTCCTCATCATTCAACCGCACCGAGAACTCGGTCGGTGAGAAGAAGGGCGAGACTCTCACGACCAGCCAGCAGAAGATCGTCCTGACTCCCGACGGAGCGCCGAAACTTACCATGGTGCACAGTGAAGTCGAAAAAGGAAAAGAGGGCGCGGCGAGTCAGGCGACTGCGACCGACCGAATCCAGCTCGATCAAGACCTGGGTTCCAAGGTCTCAGCTCAGGCAATCCACCAGACCGTTAACATGAACACGAGCGGTTCGGATAGCAGTGTGAGCACGAATGAACTGAACATCAAGGCGGCTCCAACCAAGACCATGAGCTTGAACGTTGGTATCGTCAGATCCGACGCCGATACGACCGGTGAGACCAATGCCGAGTCGCTGAAACTCGTGGCCAATCCCAGCCAGAAACTGAGCATTAACATGAGCCTGGCACACAGGGATACCGATGTGGCGGGGGATGAGTTGTCTCACTCTCTGAAGATCATCTCGGCCCTTAGACCTGATACCAAACTGGAATTCGGGATGAGCAGCCTGGATGTCGAGCGTCCTGAGGATCAATCGGCGAGGGCCCTGAAGCTCTCGACGACTGCCATCAGGAATGCCTCGGTCTTCGTTGATCTGGCTGAGATGGAATCAGACGTTAAGGGTCTCGAGCAGTTTGGCGGCATTCGCGTGGAGACGACGCCAATCAAGCGAATCAAGCTCGGAGGCGGGCTGAGTCAACGGGAGACGGCGGCCGCACGTGACGTAAATAAGGAGGCTCGGCTCGAAGTTCAGCCGTTCGACAATACGACCATCGGAGGGGCGTATAGAGAGACAGAGTCGAACGGCCAGGTGGTCGCTCGGGTATCCGAGGTGACCGCCAGCACGAAGCCGGCTAACTTCATCCAGTTCGCGGGCGCCTGGAAGGATAGGGAAACGCTCGCGGCGGATGATCCGGACAGCCTGAATCTCTCACTCATGTTTGATACCGGCGGGCTGCTGAAGTTCACGGGGGCGTATACCACCAACCCGGAAGACAAGAAAGGTGCGGTTCTTCGCCAGAACAGCCAGACTCTGGGCGTAAAGACCGACTTCGGCCGATTAAAGGTCAAGGGCGCTTATACGCAGAACGACCTTTATCTCGCAGGGAAGCGCGGCGACACTCGCGAGCTGGGGATTGATTATCGGCTGTCATCCTATTCGCTGCTGACGACGGGGTACAGCCTGGATGAGCAGCAGGAGGCGTCATTGCTGCAGACCTCGGTCTATTCGCTGGGTTACACTCATGCCATCGGCTCGAGACTCAATCTCTATCTCGGTGGGAAGATGACGACCTACGAAAAAGACCGCATCACGATGACCGATCCAGAGTACGAGGCAGAGGCCAGGCTGGGCCTGAAATTCTAGGAGGGAGATACCCATGAGCCAGACAGAAGTCAAGCCGGTGCCGGGCGCATGCAGGCACCTGAGGGCCCGATATAAGGCCGAAGCGCGGCGGAAGTCACCGTTTCCCGAACTGATCTTCGTTCGTTATGAGTGCGAGCAGGGACTCGATGTGTCCGAGGACGAGAGTGTGGACAAGTGCATGGAGTCCCACATCGAATGCTGGCAAAAGCAGAAGGAATAGGATTTCAGGTTAGACATCGGTAGGACGAAGCATTTTCGTTTTGGGGAAAATGCTTCGCCCCTACCGTTTGTCAGGCGGGGAGGACATATTCTAGGCAGCGAGCTGCCGAACTGACGTTAGCTGTGCCGCAAGCCGAGCGACCTCGAGCCCCGACCACGTGAATGCATGTTCCACTGAAGAGTGCCGGCTCATAAGCTCCGAAGATATCTCCGCTCTCAGGTGGTCGCTCGAGCCATCATCCACCAGGACCTCATCGCTTAGATGCCTTCCATCCGGAACCTTGATTCCCGAACCAAGCACCGAGCCATAGACCTGGCTGCCTCTGCCGATGGAAGCGCCGTTTCCAAGAACGCTGTGAGTGATCGCCGCCTCATCTTCCACAATGCTCGCGTCCCCGAGCACCGAGAATCGGCCAAGCGACGAGTTCCTGCTCATGCGGACGCCGTTGCCCACATAGAACGGGGCTTTGAGCTTGACTGTGGGATGGATCTCACAATCGTCGCCGACCCAGATTCCGTTCGCCACTCGCCGAGCCGGGAGGTTCAGCTTCACTCTGCCGGTGAGGGCGTCGAAATGGACGTTTCGATACTGGGCGAGGCTTCCCACGTCACACCAGTAACCCTCGGCTCGATAGGAGAAGAACGGCTCCTGGTTCTCGAGCAGTCTGGGGAAGAGGTTCCTGCTGAAATCATACGGCATCTCATAGGGAATGTAGCTAATCACCTCGGGATCGAGGATGTAGATGCCGGTGTTGATGGTGTTGGTGAAAACCTCGGATTGCCTGGGCTTCTCGATGAAGCGTTTGACCTTGCCGCCGTTGTCGGATTCCACTATCCCGAACTGCGAAGGATTATCCACTTCATAGAGCAGCATAGTGGCGATGGCTGATTTCTTCTTATGATACTCGGTTGCCGCTTTCAGATCGAAATCGGTGACCGCGTCGCCGGAGAGAACTACGAAAGTATCATTCAGCATTGGTTGAAGGCGACGCAATCCACCTGCGGTACCCATCGGCGAATCTTCCAGCGCGTACTGGATGTTGACTCCCCATTTGGAGCCGCCGCCGAAGTAATCAATGATCTGCTCGGCCTTGTGGGCCAGGGTGATGGTGATATCATAGATATCGTGGCGTTTGAGGAGGTTGATTGCATGCTCAAGGACGGGCTTGTTGAACAAACCTACCATGGGCTTGGGGATGCGTGAGGTGAGGGGGAAAAGACGCGTTCCCTTGCCGCCAGCAAGGATAACAGCCCGCATAGAGAGATCTCCTCCTTGAAAATGGGGTGTGCCCAAAAACGGCGCTCAACCTGATTATCGGCAGCAAGCTGGGCAATTTGGAGGTCACGGGGAGGAGAAATGGTCGAATTGCGAGGCAGGATCAAGCAAAGCGGTGCTGCCCCATCAACCATTAACCATGTGACCATTCCCCATTTCCCTTTGCCCAGTCGGGCAGAGGTGGAGGATTGGGCAGATGTCGTGCTTTGGGTTTCGAGCGGTGCAGATCTCCCGGCCGAGGTAGATGAGCATGTGGCTGAGATCATTCCAGTCCTTCCTCGGGGTGATCTCCATTAGCTCCTGCTCGACCTTATCGGCTTCTTTCTTCCCGGCAAGCCTTGGGTCAACCAGCCTGAGTCGCCCTGAGACTCGGAGGACATGGGTATCTACCGGGATCGCCGGCTTCCCGAAGGCATTGGAGAGGATGACATTGGCGGTTTTTCGACCGACCCCTCGAAGCGCGGTGAGGTCTTCCATGTTGTCCGGCACCTTCCCGCCGAACTTGGAAACGATGTCCTGAGAGGCTTCCATGATTGCCCTCGTCTTCTGGCGAAAGAAGCCGGTCGCACGGATCTCATGCTCCAGTTCCCGGGGATCGGCCTTCGCAAAAGCCTCGGGCGAGGGGTACTTCTTGAAGAGGCCCGGCGTGATCTGATTGACCTTCACGTCGGTTGACTGGGCGGAGAGGATAGTCGCCACCAGGAGCTGGAACGGGCTCTCGTAGTTCAATGCCGTCCGAGGGTGCGGATATCTCTGCCTCAGAATCCGCACGATCTCGACTACCCGCTTCTTCCTGTCATCCGCCATCTCCCCGCCCCCTCGCCGAGAAGTATACCCAGGATTGGCAGGTTAGTGCAACTAATCAGACGGCTTCAGGCCTTCCGTCGGGTCCGCCACCCAGCCCATGAAAAGTATCAGGCCTGTTCGATCATCCCGTATTGCGAAGAAGAAGGGATGATTGGCGAGAAATGCTTGTGGGTAAGCGGATCGCTGCTGGGGGGCAGGTCTATCGCCCCCTTCACGTACCTCCACGCGAGCGCTGTGCTGTATGCCAGTTACGTTGAAAGGCTGCAAGCACATCTTACCAAAGTCAGTCTTTGCTGCATCAGATGAGAGGTCTATCCCCAAGGCTTTCAGACTGCTTCCCAAGTCGGCTGCATACTCTGTTGTCCAAACCGGTATGCAAACCGTCACGACGGTCTGTCGCATCTCGGACATCCATTTCTCCCTACTTCTTGCATCCAACACCTCTGCATAGCTGTCTAGGAGGTACATGCTGGTATGGCGGTTGACATATGGAAGACGAATGATCTTTGGTCCGCCGCTCACGCTGCTTCTGAAGCGGAACACGCCAAAGGACGACACGGCCTCGACATCATTCCAATCCTGGTCTCTATGCCTGAATGGGAGGTGGTCGTACTCTGACTTATCAAGCTTGTACATCCACTGTGCATCAAATCGCGAGGCGCTGACTAAGGCTAGCGTACCATCAGGCTTTGAGGTGCCCAAGTTCGATACCTTGACTTTGTAATAGCGCTCATTTGTCTTTAGGAACTCGGGTCTGAAGCGAACACCTTTTCCAGTCAGAATTGAGTTGGCGATATCCATCTTGACTCCTGGGTTGGGATTTTCCAGCATACGAGTTAGCCTGCCATTGGCGCGGTTTATCTCACCCAAGGACATCCCCTCGAGCCGCAGAGCCTTCGCCATGTCATGTCGGGTCCGGCCAGAAGCTCCGTTGTAGGCTAACTGTAGGTCAAGAGCAAGCCCAGCCGGAGAGATCAGAATATTCTTGCCAGGGTCCTTTTTCAGAAGTTCTTTGAGAATTCGGAAGCCGAACTCATTGTCTGCCTTTACAAGTTTCGAATCAGGAGGATTTGCAAGCGTCCTCCAGGCAAGATAGACCATGACGGAAATCAGCATCAAACCGAGCCCAAGTTTGACCACATATCCGCTGTTGAGCGTGCGCATCTTTCTGCCCTCTTGCTTACTTTCCCTATCACTGCAGATCAGAAATCCAAACGGTATAGGGGTCTCCTATGGTTACCAGGTACTCGTGCATTGAGCCCCAGTAATAGGGAGAAAACAGCGTCAGCAGCTGTGCCTGGCTGACAGTGTATCCTCCACCAAAATAGCTCCAGAGAGTCCTTGTCCAGTCCGAGCCATCCAGACCGTCTACATTGCCGTACCTGTGGCACCAGCCCATAAAGCAGGCACCTTCAGACCAGTCGTCGATTCCGAAAGCCTCCGCTATGGTAGTGTCAAGATGTCCCTCATCAAATCCTGCTCCCCAGCATGAGTTCAACTGTACAAGGTGATACTGCCCGGCTGGAATGCTGAGCGCCCAGAAGTCCTCACCGCAGACCTGCATGGGATCATAGAAAAACAGCTGACTCCGTGGCAACGTTGGGCTGTGACCGCAAGTGTCCCAATAGCCGTGTTCCGCGTTGAACCAAGCCTTGAACGGGTCAAGCAGCCAGTCCTGCATGCCTTTCCTCACACGCCTTCCCATTCCCAGCGCCGTCTGGGAAGGCCATGTCCGCCATTGTGGATCAGCAATGATTGTGAAGGCAATGTTGTTGGCATAGCACTGGTCTATCACTGATTGGATATCGCTGAACAGTGCGTCACGAAGCGTTGGATCGCTTGAGTCCTTGAATCTGGTTGATATGGTAATCAAAACAGTGCCATGACGAGAGATCGTGATTGGCCATGACGATCCACTGCCACCCGCGGCCAACAAGCCTCCAGAGCCCGCGCTGAACTCCATGCGGTAGATGCCCGGCACGTATGATCCGCCTATCTTCCCATCCCATGCTACGTCTATTGGGCCAGGTCCCGTTCCTGAACTGGAGAAGATAACGCTGTCGGAGTGATCCAGCACATCAACCGTCCAGTCATCAGCTTCATTTGCCGTACCAGTCAGCTCTATCACTCCAGGGATTGCATCGTCGGTAAACAATTCCATCCGGTTGATCTCAAGCTCAGACAGAGCATTGTAGATATTCACATGAATCCGCTGTGACCAACCCACTGCTGATCCTGAGGTCGCTGAGGCCTGAAGCACATGATCGCCGTTCGACAGTATCCTGCTGTCGAAGTTCGGGCCGGCATCTTTGGCTGCCGGCTTGGGAGCGCCGAAGGCCACGTCATCTACATACAGCATAAGGTCATGCAGATCCACAGGACCATTCGGACCTTCTACAGTAGCAGCCACAGAAATCGTGCCGACTCCTGTCATGTCCGAGCCGTCGCTTGGCTCAACGATGCGAACCTGCGGATCATCAGCATCTGCAAACTCCACGTACGCTGGGGCAGTGAGACTGCCGCAGGTGGCGGTAAGGGTGGCGGTATTCGGGGTCGTCAGGGAGATAAGCGTGGCTGAGAGGATGCCTTGATCGCTTGTGTCGCCGGTGACGGTGTTGGTGCTGGTCTCCTGGAAGGTGCTCATGTCGGTGGTAATGGTTACCGATTTGCCTTGCAGCGGTGCGCCCTCCAGATCGGTGACATGGGCCGTGATCAAGGATGTGCTCATGCCGTCCGGCGGTATCCTGGTAGGATTCGCAGTAAGCCAGAGGATGATGCCGCCGCCCTGGCTCTCAAGCGTAAAGGTAGGCGTGGTGGGTGGGTCAGTATGAATCACCTGTGACTCAGACTTATACCCCTGGGCACAGGCGGTGACAAGGTAGTACCCTACCGGCAAGTCCTCGATTGCCGCAACGCCGCTCGAATTCGTGACCGCTGAGCCGTATTTGCAGTAGATCCGTGCGCCGATGAGCGGATTCGCTGGTGTGCTTGTGTCGGTGACAGTGGCGAGGATGCCCCCGCGAGGAGTATCCGTATGTATAGTTCCCGGCACGATGAGAGCCACGGACTTGCTTGCATACATGTGATAGCCATGCCAGCTCTCCATAGTCTCGGTGTAAGCATAGTCATCAGGCAAGCCAATATCACGCGAGCTTGTGAATTGGGGCTCCCACCATACTCCAACCGAGCACACCCACTGCAGGTCAAACCAGGCTTCCTGCAGTCCTGCCATCCTTTTGCCGTCGGTGACCTTCAAATCGCTCCAAAGCATATCGTGATTGAGCGGATGGCCGAAGAGGTTGTATACCCATGGGTACGGCAAAGATATCCACCGATCGGTGGTATCGTCGTTAACCGCAGAATATGATATCTGCTCGAATTGCTTTAGCCTCAGCCAGTAGCCCGCGCCATGGCGGAAGTTGCTCAGAGGCTCAAGCTCATCCTGTTGGTTGAAGGGAAGGCGAACCTGCCTGCTGCCCTCAGGTCTTCTGGGATAGTAAGTCCACATGTATCCCCGCCCCATAATGGAAAGCGCACCGGGATTGACGGCGCTTGGCAATGGAAGACATGTGAGGTTGAACTGCGCTTGGTCTCCTGTCTCAGGTATTACGCATTGACTGCAGTCTGAGCTGTGCACCGTCGTTGTTGGCACAGGGGTTAAGACGTCGCCTTGAGACAGTATCAGCGGGAGCACCCTGTGCTGGTCATCCAGCCTGGTGCTGACTATGCCGATGACACCTACCAGATACCCCTTTGAGAGGCCTGACGAATCTGCCCGGACCATTACGCCGAGGTTCTTGCACGTGCCTTGGTCTTCATGGGTAGTGCCATCCCAGACGTCGGAGCCGATATTCTGGTCCATTTCATCCTTAGGTGGGTCTGGGTCGTCATATTCCTGGTTGAAGTAGACATCCGAACCATCGTCAACGTAGAAATGGTCGTCACCCAGAGCGGTGACTCTTCCGTATATCTGGACGAGCAGGCCCACATTGTTGATGCCGATTGCCTTCAGACCGACCGGCTCCTCGGCCGTGGGTACTCGCAACACCACCCCTGGCTGATAGCCTGCCGCGCCTCCGCCGATGTCAGCAAGCGAAATGAGCAGGGGTTCCGGAATCACTTGAGACGGCAGCGAACAGGACGTGATAGTCTCGGCTTCAAGAACCCTCTCTCCGTCAGCTGTTGCCAATGTGCCCGTGATATCTACCGCTTCCCCGACCTGCAAGCTTACGGATTCTTCCGTGGTTACTCTGATGCCCGCGGAACGATCCGCCTCCTGAACATAGAACACTATGGGGACATACTCGCTTATAATGCCTGAGACCACCTTGCCGGCGATCTGCACTTCAGTATCGTCCGGTAGGTATTTCAGCAAACCGATGGACCCGCCGGGGGCCGTATTGATAGGCGTGAGAAGCGGCGGAGGGAACTCCAGCGTTATCTCGTCAGGGGCAACGTTGCCGCCCGGGGGAACGATTGCGAACGCACAGGTAGCCAATATGAGCGACAGCAGAATGATCAGACTGATTCTGTACATCATTGGTTCCCTCCCATCATTTTCTCGTAACGATCTATCACATCCTGTGCGGACTTGGCCGCGTCAGTGCCCGGGAACGCTGAAACAACCGCCGTGAACTGTGTGTTGGCCTCCTCATGCTTGCCAGCCATGCGTAAGCATTCGCCCTTGTTGTAAGCTGCTTGCTCTACAATGTCTACGGCTGGGATGGACCCCAGAGTATCGCCCCTCTGCACCGCTGCCTGAGCACAAGATCCAAGGCTGGACAATGCAACGGCCTTCCAAGAGGTGTTCTTCTCAGCGAGGCCGGACCCCGACTGGGAGTCGAGAAGGGCATCATACTGGGCGACCGCCTCGTCCGGTTTCTGCAGCTCCTGCGAGCAGACCGCGATTCCGTAGAGGGCAATTCCTCGAATGTATGGTTGGCCGGCATAGGTTTGGGCGGCGGACTTGTACTTCTGGTGCGCCTCAAGAGCGTTGCCCATTAGGAGCAGGGCCTCCGCAGCGCCTAGTTCCGACTTGCCCCTGATCTGGGCATCCGAGGAGGCGGATAACCCGCCAAACATGGCAATCGCAGCAGGGAGACTTTCCTTGTCTTTGGAGGCATAGAACCTCATTATCTTCACAAAGGCGCTTTGCATGGTCGCTTCGTCCACCAAGGCCGTGGATGCGCCTGAAGCAGCTTTTCACCCTATCAAAAGCGGCCTCGGCTTTATCCAGTTCCACATTGCGCAGATATAGTCCGCCCAGGGTCTTGTCACGCGAGCACACTGCGGATGGTCTTTGTAGACCGCCAGGAAGTCCTCGAAGTCCTTGACCGCCTGATTTGCGTCGGTTCTCGAATGCAGATAGCCGATGCGCACCAGAGCTACACCGGCTTCTGGACTGGACGCATACTTGGTCCTCACCTGAGAGAACGCATCCAGAAGCTCTTGAGTCGAATCGGGGCTGGTCTTCATCTTGATATAGGCCAGCTTGAGTTGAGCGCCCGGGGCTTTGGGCGATGAAGGGAAGTCCGTGAGGAGCTGGTTGAGGAGTGTGGCGGCGTCTGTCAGATCGCCTGCGTCTACCTTCGCACAGGCCGCGTCCCACAAATCCGTATCATCGGAGGCGAAGCCGGACGAACATAACATAAAAAACAGAACAGCGAAGATCAGAGACAGCACATACCTGCGCATAGGTGGCCCTCCCTGCGATGTTTGCTTACCAATGGAGTAACGTTTGAGGCTGGTAAAATGATTCGGTATTTGCAGAGAATGTCCTTCTTTTTTGACATTTCCTTTTCCTGGCGGATATAATCAACATCAGTAGCAGGAGACGGCGGATGTATGAGTTGACGGTGGAATCGCAGTTCGATTCGGCGCACAATTTGAGGAGTTACAGCGGCCCGTGCGAGGCCCTCCATGGGCATACTTACCGGGTGCAGGTGTCATATTCGGGCGATTCCCTGGATGACTTGGGCATCCTGATTGACTTTAAGCGACTGAAGACCGCTCTGGGCGAGGTGATCTCGTACCTGGACCACCGCTACCTGAACGAGCTTCTGGAATTCCAGCAGCAGAACCCTACTGCCGAGAATATCGCCAGGGTGATCTATGAGAAGATGCAGGATCTCATCCCTGGCGGGGTCACCAAGACGATGGTCTGGGAGACTCCGACTTCCTGTGCCAGCTATTGGTCGGAGTGATCACTTCACTTTCCACGAGGAACACTTAACATGGCAGCAGCCCGAGTCTTATCCACCGATCGCATAGTGGTGTGCGACGGCGCAATGGGAACGATGATCCACTCGAAAGGCATCCCGGTCGGGGCGTCGTTCGATGAGGTCAACCTCAGCCAGCCGGAGATCGTCAAGGAGATTCACCGAGCCTATATTCAGGCAGGCGCGGATATCCTGGAGACCAACACCTTCGGCGCGAATAGGATCAAGCTGGAGAGCCACGGCCTGGCGCACAAGGTTCGCGACATCAATATCGCTGGCGCGCGACTTGCGAAGAGTTGTGCGGGCGACCGAGCTCTCGTCGCGGGGGCGGTCGGCCCCACCAGCCGGCTGATGCATCCACTCGGCCCATTGACCTTCGATGAGGCGTGCGATGTCTATCGCGAGCAGATAATGGCCCTTTGCGAGGGTGGGGTGGATTTGCTGATCATCGAGACGATCCAGGACCTCCGTGAGGCGAAAGCCGCCATGCTCGCTGCCAAGGCAATAACCGAGATTCCAATCATCAGTCAGATGTCATTCGGGCAAGAGGGCCGAACCATGATGGGCACGTCCCCTGATGTGGCGGCCGTTGTCCTCAGGCATTTCGGCGCGAGGCTGGTCGGCACAAACTGCGGCACAGGTCCTCAGGACATGCTGGATGCAGTCCGTGCGATGGCGGGAGTGACGGCATGCGGGCTTTCCGCTCAGCCGAATGCCGGCCTGCCTCGATTCGTGGAGGGGCGGCTGATGTACCTGTCTACCCCCGAATATATGGCCGACTTCGCCAGGCAGTTCGCTGAGGTCGGAGCGACCCTGGTGGGCGGATGCTGCGGGACGACGCCCGATCACACTAGAGCTGTCGTTGACGCCGTATCCGGCATGACTCCGATGAAGCGCAAGGCGAATGACAGGCTTTTGGTGGCAAGCCGAACCCGATTGTTCGAGATCGGTCAACTGACGATCATAGGCAACAGGATGGCAGCGAGTCCTGAGTTGGCGGCGGATGTGAAAGGCGGGCATTTCAAGCTTGTTCAGGATTCCGCCCAGAGCCAGTTTGAGGCCGGCGCATCTCTCATCGGCATTGACTGCGACCACGTCCCCTCGGGAATGATCGGCCACATGGTTGAGCTGGTGCAGACCGGCTCATCGGCGGCCGTGTATCTGACCGCATCCAACATCGGCGTGCTGGAGGAGGCTCTTCGCGCGGTGGAGGGCCGGCCGGTTGTGATGCTGAGGGGTTCGGTGACAGCGGTCATCGAATCGCTGCTTCCATTGGCGAAAAGATATGGCTCGGCGGTGGCCTTTGAAGCGAAGGAGGGTTCGCCGGAAGAGAGGCTGAGGACCGCCCATGAAGTGATCCAGGCGGCGGAGCAGTGTGGACTCGGGAAGGAAAGCATGTTGGCGGACCCAGGTAGTCTGGAAGCGGCAAAACTTATCAAGGCCGACTTGGGAGTGAAGTGCATGGGCCTGGATGCCGTCATCGGTGACCCGAAAGCGATTGAGAAGTAGATATGTCACTCGGTCCAAAGCTAGGAAAGAAATTCATAACGACGGTCGAACTGGATCCTCCTCGAGGGGTGAACATTGACAAGGTCCTCGAAGGGGCGGCTCTCCTGAAAAGCGTGGATGCGGTCAATCTCGCAGACAGCCCCATGGCGCGAGTGCGGATGAGCCCCATCGCGCTGGCTCATTTGATTCGAGAGCGACTCGGCATCGAGACCGTGCTGCACATGACCTGCCGGGATAGGAACCTCCTGAGCCTTCAGTCGGATTTGCTGGGGGCGTATGCGCTGGGCGTAGAGAACGTTCTGGCGCTCACCGGCGATCCGCCGTCAATCGGCGATTTCCCCCAGGCAACCGGCGTGTTCGATGTGACTTCCGAAGGTCTGGTCCACCTTATTCGGCGGCTTAACTCGGGGACCGACCTTGCCGGCAATGAGTTGAACAGCCCGACCGACTTCTGCATCGGGGTGGCGGTCAATCCGATGGCCGATGACCTGAAAAAGGAAATCGGGCGATTGGAGGGAAAGGTCGCCGCGGGGGCTCACTTCTCGCAGACCCAGCCGGTCTATGAACCCGACATCGTTTACCGGCTGCTCGAGGCGACCAGCCATATCGGCATTCCAATCATGATCGGGGTACTGCCGCTCAGGAGTTCCAGGCATTGTGAGTTCCTGCATAACGAAGTCCCCGGTATCACGATCCCCGATGACATCAGAGAGCGGATGAAGGCCGCCGGGGAGAATGGCCGGGCGGAGGGCATCCGAATCGCTGTGGAGTTCCTCAGCAAGGTGAAGGCCGACATTGCGGGCGTCTACTTCATGCCCCCATTCGCCGACTACGGCATGGCCGCCGAGATCATAAAAGCGATTTTAGATTTCAAATTGCAGATTGCAGATTGAAAGAGCCGGAAGGAATTGGCGGATGAGTGAGGGCTTCGTCTCGGAGATATTCTCGGGCATTCAGGGCGAGGGCCTACTTGTTGGTGAGCGCCAGGTCTTCATCAGGCTCGCCGGCTGCAATCTCAAGTGCGCCTACTGCGACACGCCATCCTCTCAAACTCCCACCGATTCATGCCGGATCGAGCAGACTGCCGGCAAGCGGGACTTTCTCACTCGATCCAATCCTGTGACTGCCGAAGACGTCGCAGATTATGCGAGTCGCCTCCAGATGGGGACAGGCGCGGTGGTTTTCACCGGCGGCGAGCCGCTGGTTCAACATGCCTTCCTGGTGGATGCCGTCTCCTTATTGACCGGCCGCAGGATTATGCTTGAGACGAACGGCAGCCTCCCCGATGCCCTGCCGGAGATTCTGCCTCACATAGACATCGTGAGCATGGATATCAAGCTGCCGAGCGCCACCTGCGGACCTGATTTGCTTCAGGCGCATGAGCAATTTCTGCTCAAGGCGATTACCCGAGACGTATCCGTGAAGATCGTGTTGACGGCGGATACTTCGACAGACGAATTGCTGGCGGCAGTCGGCATTATCAAGTCAGTGGATGCAAAGATACCCCTCGTGCTTCAGCCGGTCACCGGCGATCATCCTCCCAGCCCTTCTCAGGTGCTGGATTGGCAGGCGCAATGCCTGATGCATCTCAGCACGGTGCTCGTGATCCCTCAGTGCCATAAGATGATGGGGCAGCTATAAGACCGATAGGACAGATTCGACGGATGGGACGTCACTGCCCGTTATGGGCGGGCTTGTGGAGCTTGAGGCGGAGGAAGACCGGCATCGGCTTCCCGAATAGCGGCAGGGTCAGCTTCTCGATCTCCGGGTTCTCGAAGTGGGTCTTGCTCGCCAGGGCTGTGAGCTGGTTCTCGCTGTAGGCCGCCCTCGACGACGCGACCGGTCCGAACTGAAGCGCGAGCCGTTGCAAGAACGGCAGCCCAGACTCCAGTGATCGCCAGGCCTCGGGCTCGACGCCTTTGCGGTAGTCGTAGATCCAGAACTGCCCGCCGGGAACGAGTATGTGGAAGATCTCCTCGAAGACGGCGAGCGGATCTCTCCAATGATGGAGCACGTTGACGGCTACCGCGAGATCGAAGTATCTGCCGGGGAAGGGGAGATTGGCAATGTCGCCGGCCGCGAATTCGACTACCTTTGACACGCCGGATGCCAGGGCATTTGCATTCGCTACCCGAATCATTTCCGCGGAAGTGTCCACACCCACAACGCAGGCTGCGTCCCGCTTCGCGAGTTCTACGGGCAGGTAGCCCACGCCGGTTCCCAGGTCCAGTATTCGCTCGAAATGCTCTCCCTTAGCGATATCGTCGGCAATCGCCTGGTAAAGAGGCCTGAACCCCCGAGAGGCCAGAAACGTGTAGAGCCGGGCGCCGGGGAACGGCACTGCTTCCACGGATTGGGCGAGATCCGCGACCCGGCTCGAGAGCTTGATCTTCCGAGCCACCGCACAGATGCCTACACCGCATACTCCCGCAACTATTCCCGCCTTGAGTGTCTTTGCCAGCTTAGCCATTGCCTGCACCACATCTGTTAGGAATCTTACCCCAAAACACGGAACCGTGAAAAGGCTGCGTCCCAATTCTCCTTCTACGGGTTCCAGCGTGCATCCTCCTTGTTTGACATGCCCGAGGTATCTACCTAGAATTATGGCAAGAATACCAGGCGTCTGTAATTGGAGAGGTTGGCTGTTAATGAATACTATCGAGAACAAGATCACCAGCATCCTGTCTCCGGTGGCCGGGACTTTCGCCGTTTCGGCGCAAGAAATGCGCACGAAAGAGAAGATCTCGATCAATGAGAACCTGGTCTTCAAGTCCGCCAGTGTCATTAAGGTACCCATACTCGTCGAGTTGTTCTGCCGTCGTGATGAGGGAGGCTTGTCGCTGGACGACATCATCGAGCTGAAGGATGAGCACAAGGTTGAGGGCTCGGGTGTGTTGAAGGAGCTTCATGCCGGTCTGCGATTCACCGTTCTCGACCTGGTCACCTTGATGATAGTGGTGAGCGACAACACTGCAACTAACATGCTGATTGATCGCCTGGAAATCGAGTCTGTCACCGGAAGGATGCGATCATTCGGCTTGAAGGATACCGTTCTTGCGCGGAAGATGTACGACTGGGAGCAAGCGGCTCTCGGCAAGGAGAACCTTTGCACTCCCATGGATATCGCCCTCCTTCTCAAGCTAATGGCCGAAGGCCGGATTTCAAGTAAATCTACGAGTATGGAAATGCTCGAAATCATGGCAAAACAACAATGTAAGGAGAAAATTCCACTCTTGCTCCCCGAGGGAGTAAGAGTTGCAAACAAGACAGGCTCGTTGACAGGAGTGACCCATGATGTAGCGGTGGTGACCGCTCCGGGGCATGAGTATGTCTTGGTGATTATGGCCAAAGACGCGGCCGATACGGTTGCGGCGGACAGGGCAATCGCCGATGCGTCCAAGGTCGTCTACGAGCACTTTTGCTCGTGATGTATTCGGTATCTGCGTGGGGTAGTGTGAAGGAGGGGATGCAGAATGCCGGGGCATGCAGAAAGAGCAGTGAATTGCTGGGAAGTCGAGCGCCGGTCGTGCGGCCAGGTTTTGAAGCCGTACTACGTCGTCATGCTCAGGAACAAGAAAGTCGGCAAGTCCGTGATCAAGGCTACTTCTTCGGATGGACAGTCAATGACGGAATACGCCGACCAACTTCGGAAAGACCTTTACGATTTGACTGACTACGAATTCGTGAGCAAATACCAGCTCGGGTCAACGGCCTGAGACACTGCAACAGACTGGATAAGTATTCGAGCGTCCCGATCTTCGGGGCGCTTTTTTTTATATCTTGTAAGCCGTAAATAGCGGAGGAAAGGCCGTGGAGGCCGTGGAAGGGTACGTTCGGGTCGGGAGTACAAAATCAGGTAAGCCATGAAGAGAGTTTTGCCTATAATAATACTGGCGGTCTTGCTGGGTGTGATCATCAGTATCACCTTCAGCCCCGACCTGAAGACCCCTGCTTTGCAGGAAGGGCAGCTTCGCGTCCATTTTCTGAACGTGGGGCAGGGCGACTGCGCGCTCATCCAAACGGATGATGGTCGCAATGTGCTGGTTGATGCAGGTGAAGCGGATAAGGCTGAGGCCGTAACCGACTATCTGGTGAAGAGCGGTGTTCACCGGATTGACCTGTTGGTGATCACCCACGCTCATAGCGACCATATCGGTGGTCTGCCGGTTCTTTTAGGCAGGTTTGGCATTTCAGAGGTACTCGATGCCGGCCTTCCGCATGGCAGTCAGGCATATGCGGACGTTCTTTCGATAATCGAATCACGGCGGATTGCCTACAGGCGAGCCTCAATGGGCGAGAGACTGGGGGTCGGCAGAGGACTAAGTTTGGAGGTCTTGTGGCCGCCGAGCGATTACTCGGTGAGCAGCGAAGACATGCTGAACAACGGCTCAGTGGTCTTCAGGATTCAGTTTGGAGAGGTCAGCTTTCTGTTCACCGGCGATATTGAGCGAGAAGCGGAGGGACAACTGCTGGCTTCGGGGCAGAACCTGGCGAGCACGGTGTTGAAGGTTGCGCATCATGGCAGCGATTCCGGCACCTCGAACGAGTTTCTACAAGTAGTACACCCGGCGTACGCTATCATATCCGTCGGTGCGGACAATGAGTATGGGCATCCGGCAAGAAGCACTTTGCGAAGGCTTGGGGCCATAGGGGCGAAGGTCTTCAGAACGGACGAGAACGGGACAATAGTAGTCACTACAGACGGCAGGACTGTGGAGGTGATCACGGCGCGATGAGCGATAGGAGCTTCCGAGCGTTTGTTGATCGCATCGAGGGTGACAAGGCGGTCTTGCTCGCCGGCGACAGAGAACAGCATCGGGTAATTCTGCCGGCTGAGTACTTGCCCGATGGCGCGGCTGAAGGCACTGTTCTCACAATTAGTCTGAAGTCTGAACCCGAAATGACAGCCGAAGCCCTGGCGGAGTCAGAGCGGCTGCTTCAGGAGTTGAAGGATCAAGACAAAGGATCGTCTTGATCCTGTTGTATCTGATAGGAGTAGAGATATGAAGGACTTGTACAAGAGACAGCTTGGCGAGATTCTCATTGAGCACAAAGTGATCACCAGGGACCAACTCAACCAGGCCTTGGAGGAGCAGAAAGCCACCGGAAGTGAGAAACTCGGCAAGATCATGGTTGACCTTGGCATGGTGAGCGAGGAAAAAGTCACCGAAGCCAGGGCCATTCAGCTGGACGTGAGTTACGTAAACCTCCAGGAGCACAAGTTCGACCCTGATATAGTCAGCCTGGTCTCCGAGTCTCTGGCAAGGAAGTACTCGCTCATACCCGCGAAGAAGTCGGGAGACAAGCTGGTGCTTGTGATGTCGAACCCGATGGACGTCGAGGCCACCGAGTTGGTACAGCTCGAGACCAAGCTCCGAGTAGAGCCTGCCCTGGCCACGGAATGGCGGATCCTGGAGGTCATCGAGCGGCATTACGGCAGTTTCGGGAATGAGGATATTCAGGACTTGGCGCAGGAGTCCGGGTCCGATGAGGACACAGCTCCTGCGGGCGCGGCTGAGGATTCCGCGGAGAGCGAGATTAACGACCTGGACGAGGTGAAGCGGCAGGTTCATCGCGCTCCTATCGTGCGCATGGTGAACAACCTGCTGACCCAGGCAGTGAGGAAAAAGGCCAGCGATATCCACATCGAGCCTCGGAGAAGCGTGGTAGACGTGAGGATGAGGTTGGATGGCGACCTTCACGTCATAAGGCGAATTCCAAGAAGCCTGCATCCCGGTATATCCTCTCGAATCAAGATCATGGCCGAGCTGGATATCGCCGAGCGGCGACTCCCTCAGGACGGCCGCATTACCGTAAAGGTTGACGGCAAAAGCATTGACGTACGCGTGTCCACGAGCCCGACCGTATTCGGTGAGCGGGTCGTCATGAGGGTACTGGACGGCGCCGGAAGCCTGATTCCCATCGAGCGGCTGGGGTTCAATGCGAAGGAACTCGTGCAGTTCCGGTCGCTGATCTCCCGACCGCAGGGAATCCTGCTTGTGACCGGGCCGACAGGAAGCGGCAAGACGACCACTCTCTACGCCGCCATAAACAGCCTGAAGTCCGAGCGGACGAACATAATGACGGTAGAGGACCCCGTCGAGTTCATTCTCGACGGCATAAATCAGACGAATGTGCATCACAAGATCGGCCTCACATTCGCAAATCAACTTCGAGCGATTTTGCGTCAGGACCCGGATATTGTGCTCGTGGGCGAGATCAGAGACCATGAGACGGCGGACGTAGCCTTTCGCGCAGCGTTGACCGGTCACCTCGTATTGAGCACTCTTCACTGCAACGATGCTCCCAGCGCCATTACTCGACTGCTGGACATGGAGGTCGAGCCGTTCCTGGTAAGCTCGGCAATCAATGGAGTCGTGGCTCAGCGACTGGTCAGAGTGCTGTGTCAGGACTGCAAGGAACCATACAAGCCAACGGAAGACATAAAGCTGCTTCTTGACCTGGACCCCAAGGAAGATGTTACACTCTATCGGGCTGTCGGCTGCGGCACGTGTGATGGCATGGGGTATAAGGGACGTACGGGAATCAGGGAAGCAATGCTGATGAACAACGAGATTCGTCAGCTTACCCTGGACAGAGCCCCGGCCGATGCACTCCGCAATGCAGCACTGGCAGCCGGAATGACCGCCATGCGGCAAGACGGAGCGCAGAAAGTCCTGGACGGCGTGACTACCCTGGAAGAGGTTCAGAGGAAGGTCTATCTCGAGTCTGAGACGATATCTCAGTTCCAGCTCAAGGCCGCCTAGCAGCCCCGGCATCTCAAAAGTCAAGGAAGACCATGGTCGAAAGCCGTCCTCATTTGCTTGGCATGACGACCCCCGAGCTCGAGGAGCTTGCCGTCTCCATGGGACAGCCGAAGTTCCGCGGCAGGCAGATTGCAGCCAGGCTTTACAAACAGAACGCCTCCAGTGTGAGCGACATGCCGGAGCTGCCTGCCTCCTTCCGAGAGCGACTGGAGAGTGAGGCAGTCCTTCATCGCATTCACATTGCCGCTGCCGCCAAGTCCGCCGACGGGACGACGAAGTTTCTCCTGGAGCTGGAGGACGGCATGGCGATCGAGGCGGTCATCCTCCCTTACGAAGAACGGGTTTCGGTCTGTGTCTCCACTCAGGTCGGCTGCGCCGCGGGATGCATCTTCTGCGCGACGGCCATCGGAGGGCTCGCCCGCAATCTGATGGCCGGTGAGATCGTGGATGAAGTCCTCACCCTTCAACGAGAGAGTCCCCGCCGGATCACTCACGTGGTCTACATGGGTATGGGCGAGCCCCTGCTGAATTACGACGAAGTGCTGAAAAGCATCCGCATATTGAACGAGGAAGTCGGCATTGCCATGCGGCACATCACAGTCTCGACTGTGGGAATCACGCCTCGCATAGAGAAGCTTGCCGCCGAAAAGCTGCAGATCACCCTGGCGATCTCCCTCCATGCGCCGAATGACGCCCTCCGACGGCAGATCATGCCCATCGCTGAGAGATATCCGGTGCAGGAGTTGATCCGCGCCTGCAGGTCATACGCGGACTCGACTCATCGCCGAATCACATTTGAGTACCTCCTCATCCGAGGACTGAATGATTCGGTTTCCCTTGCTCATGAGCTTGCCGAGTTGTTGAGGGGCTGTTTGTGCAATGTGAACCTTATCCCATACAATGCCATCGAGGGGCTGGCGCTGAATCGTTCGTCAAGGGCGCGGGTGCAGGCTTTTCGGTCGGTTCTCGAAGAGGCAGGCATTACGGTGACCCAGAGGGTCGAGCGAGGGCATGCAGTATCGGCGGCCTGCGGGCAGCTTCGTCGCCGGCATAGGGAATGAAAAAGACTTTAGACTTTAGAGCCTGTTGAACAAATCGGTTTTCAGGTTACTTCCAGTCGCAGAATGACATGGCATGGGCGGGAAGCGCCCTTTTCGGCAGGAAGCCGTCTATCAGACGCCATGTGCCTTCCATGAGCCGGCTGTAAAGTATGTTTG
>DASRZD010000156.1:0-2654 GCA_035686805.1 Armatimonadota bacterium | reverse complement strand
GGCGCGATCGAGCGTCCCTCTATGACCGAGACGACCTCATCTCTTGTCAATGGTTTTCTCATACCAAGTCCCGTCTTGCAGAAGCGATTATACCATCCAGCGCCCGATCGAGTTCAGGAGGAGCAATCGGTTCTGGTGCGTGAGTGCACAGGATTTCTTCTTTTCTTTGACGGCACCGCTCCTGCATGGAGGTCGCGCCCGAGTCGAGCCAGGCCTGATAATACTGGCGATCAAGCAGTTGCGGGAACCACAGCTCCTTGCGGAAGTGCTCGGCCGTGTGATCGGTGTCTATGAACGACCCGCCCGGGCCAACCGACTCGATCACCTCCAGGCCGAGGGCATCGTCGCTGAAGCCGAGTTCGCGCATGGTGCTCTCGACATATGAAATGATCTCATGCTGGAGCGTGAGGATATCAAGCGAGGAAGCTTGATCCACCCCCGAAATCCCCATGTGGCCGAAGATGTCAGCCCCCGCGGCAGCCCCCATCGCCAGAGTAACGCCCGCTTCGAGGCCGGCCTGGGCATCGGCGACCTTGGAGTCTGTGAGGCCGACGTTGATGTAGACCGGCAGGCCATAGTGCTTGCCCATCTGGGTCATGGCCACCCCGAAGATCGCCTGCTCAGGGCCGCTGAAAATGAGCTGGGTCGTTCGCATGTCGAATGCATGACAGATGCCGCCGTAGCAGACCGGCATCCCGGGGCGGATGAGCTGGGTGATGCAGATGCCCGCGAGGATCTCGGCATTCTCCTGGGCGAGTGTGCCCGCGACGGTCGCCGGGGCGGAGAGCCCCATCTGCGCCATCGGGCCGATCGGCACAGGCAGGTTCAGCCTTGCCGTCTCGAAGAGCAGGTCAATCCCGTTGAATGGGAATCTCAACGGACTGATGGGCTCGAGGAACGGGTAGCAGACCGGGAACTCGGCGGCTTTGGATTCGCTCCCTCGGAGGGCGATCATCATCTCGATGAGGTACTTCGCGGACGCCCGGTCGTGAAACCAGAAATGGATCGGCTTGGTCGTGTTTCGGAGCATCGCCGCCATGACCTCGACGCACCGATAGCTGACCGGCAGTTCATGGGGATCGGACATCGCGCCGGCAATGTTGATATGATCGAGCGCGTCGCAGAATCGGGCGGCGGTTGCGACGTCATCGAGCGAGGCGAACCTCCGCGGCCTGCCAAGCTCATCAAGCCAGTAGGCCTCGCCCGCGATGGCGTTGTAGTTGCGCTTGCCGACGCCGAACTCAGCCTTCTTGGAGAGATCACGGCCGTAGATGGTGAACTGCTTCCCCGCCTGATTCAGGCAGCGCGTGACGAGGTCGGCCGGAATCCTCACTCGCTGGTTGGGGAAGTCCACGCTCGCGCCGGAATCGGCGAACCGACCGAGCATCCCCTCGTGGGGCACGTGGACCCCAATCCGCTCGAGAATCGCAAGCGAGGTCTCGTGTATTCGGCGGATTTGGTTGTCATTCAGTATATTGGCAAGCATGGACTTCCGTTTGGAGTGCGAAATCTTCAGTTTCGCTTTCACCCCGGCGATTCATCGCCTAATTGTACATCAAAATCATCCCGGATACTCAGTCTGTCTATACTGAAGCTATTCACGGACTTAATAAATGGGAGATCGGCCTTGCCCTCGAACCAGGCGGCTGAGCACCAGGGGTATTGACTGGCAACCGTAACCAATCCATGATGCACAGGATTCTGGTGAACATACCTTAGTCGGGCAAGGTATGATCTCTCGTACGTCAACTGTGTATCCCAGTATTGAAACCAGACCTTGCGTCCCTCAACTCCGTCCAGACGGTTTATCTCGTGGGAGGTACCGCCATGCAGTCGTCTGATTAGCGTCGGAAGAGATGAGGGATTGGATGACATGCCACCGATGTGGTAGTGATTGCTGAATATTGCCCATGCCTGGAGTAACCATCCCAACTCGCTGGCAAGCTGGAATAGCTTCTGTTGAAGGAGGTTCAGACGCTCAGGCTGCCTGAGTAAATGCGCCTTCTCGTATGTGCCGGCGGTCACCATGAAAGTGCCCGCTTCATCCAAACGATGAATCGGTGAGTGTGGCCAGTCAGTCATGACTAACCCCCTGGGAACGCGGTGATAAATCCCCGCCGGAAAGCGGCGATAAATCGCCGCAGTCCAAATAAGCTGCCTGCGCGGTCAGTAGTTCATCCGCGAGTTTTGCCGCCATGTCTAGTGAGGAGACGGCACCGTCGAGGACGAGCGCCTGGATGAACTTGTCCCGGCTGCCTTCGAGCGCCGCGTCGACGACGGTTTCCACCCAGGCGAACCGCGAGGCCAGCGTGCCGGCGGTTCCGGTTGAGAGCGGTGGCTGGGGAATCGGCGTCAAACCTCGATTGTCGGCGACGGCGGGGGATTCGACAATGGCCTCGGTTGGGAGATTGGGCACTTGCCCCCGGTTCGGGAGATTGGCGGAATAGACCTGCCCGCCATTCGTGCGGATGCTCTCGATGATATCCATCACCTGCTCGTGCTCGCCGCCGATTCGCTCGAAGAACTCCTCGCCGAGCGGCTGATCGGAGCGGGCCGTCTCCTTCATCTCATTGAAGATCTTGTCGCCCCAGGAGATCGTCCCCTCGAAGCTGTAGGCGTCAACGCCGAGGGTGCGGCCGTAGTACTTGCCATCG
>DASRZD010000155.1:0-7505 GCA_035686805.1 Armatimonadota bacterium | reverse complement strand
GCTCCAGATCTGATCTCCCCCCAGCTCAAGGTCGGACGTGAAGGCGATGGTCCCCCCTGAGGAAGAACCGCCGCCGCCACAGCCTGAAACGATTGCGATAAGACCAAAGCATAGAAATAGCAAACCAGCTTTCTTCATGGTCGTAGTCCTCCTTTGCCCTACTATATGCTTGTTCTATCCCCCTGTCAACGGGCAAATGCTTTTATTATTTGGCAATACATGCGGTTGGTAGTCTATTCTAGACGGTACTGATGAAACTGGGGGTTAGATACGGATCACGCGCCGAGTGGGATGAGGGACTGAGGCGATTTTAACCGGTTCGTATTGACAATCAGCACTCTCACATGGTGATCTTACCCGTTCCGAAGGCCTACTTCAGCCGCTTGAGGGCCACCACGTAGTTCGATTACTTCAGGCTTCCGACGGTGAGTTCGCCTGCCGGGCTCTCAGCCGCCGGCTCCTCAGCGACTTCCGAGGCAGTGACCTCGGCCGGAGACTGGCTCCCGAGGAGGTCCTCCACTTCGCCGAATCCCTCCTGAGCCTTTGCGGCGGCAACCGGGTCGAGGCGATAGAGCAGGCTGGTGAACTCTCCGGCATGGACCAGCTCTTCCAGGGCTATGTCATACAGCACCTTCCTGGCTTCCTCGTCATCGGTGGCATCCATGTGGGCTGTGTAGAGATGAACGGCTTCGAGCTCCGCGGCGATGTTTTGCATGATCGCTCGAACCAGCTCGGCCTTTGTCATCTTGCGAGGCACTACTCCGGAAAACGGATTGATGAACTGCGCCATGTCTATTCCTCCAGCAGTGGCAGTCAAGCTGACGGCAGGCCGGAATATGACCGACCTGCCGATAGAGTATACCCTGTGGATTGTCACGCGAAACTTATCGGTGCTGCATGGGAGGCATCTGACCGCCCGCTCCGGGAGCCATCGGCTGCATACCTCCGCCTCCTTTGGGCATCATTGGCTGCATGCCGCCCATCATACCACCCATTCCCTGCATCATTGACTTCATCATGGACTTGCACATGTCGCGCTGCTCAGGAGTAAGGACGTTCCTCGCCGCAAGCCAGGACTTCATTGCCGCGATCTGCACCTCAGCCTGAAGCCCATTGATTCGCTTGATAATCGTTCCGACCTTCGATGCATCCGGGTTGTCCTTCATCAGTTCCTGCCGGAGGTCTAACTGCGCGAGCTGGATTTCGCTGCCTGTCTTGATCTGCTCGCGACGGAAATCAAAGTGGATGTTCTGAATCTTGCTGATCTGGTCGTCGGTCAGTCCGAGTCCGCCTGCACGCAGGAGGCACATGCCTCCGGGGAGCATTTCGGACATACCCATCATGCTGCACATTGGGCACATGCCTTGCATGCCCTGGCCGCCACCCATGCCCATGCCTTTACCCATCATGCCACGCATGCCCTGGCCTCCACCCATCATACCGCCGCCCATGCCCATGCCCTGGCCACCCATTGGGCCTGACATCATGGAGGGATTCGGGTCGCCGGAATTCTGGGAGAATGCCGGCAGGGAGACAACAAGCAATACTGCTAGCAACAAAGCGATTCTCATTCTGCATCTCCTTTTATCATAGGACCGATCGGACAGACAGGGCCTATGTTGTTACTGCTAGCTTACCCAGTTAGTACATCCGCTCAATCATTTCTCGCCAGATTGCTCGCCTTAGGACTAGCGCGGCGTCCTGTGCCACCTCGTCCGTAGACTTGCCAATCAAGCTAGCGTCCTGAGCGGTCACCACGATGATAGGCTCGCCCTGGCCCATAACAGTGCTGCCGTCAGGGCTTACGGTTATCTCCCGGACGACCGGCTCTTTGTCCAGAAGCTGATTGACCTTGGTAGCGATGATCTGTGCCCGCTGCTCCGAGGTCAACTCCTGTTCGATGGGCGCAGGCTCAAAGAGCACGTTGTCGCCCAGTTTGACTTTCGTGATCTGCTGCTTATCGTCAGTGCCGGACTCGGTAACCGCCTTCAGGGCGTTCATCACCGCGCGCCTGTTCAGCGGCAATCCGAGGGATTTGATCTTCGTTTCTACTTCGCGGCAGCGATCCATGGGCGCGGGGTGACTCTGGAGTATGCCCAACTCCTGATTTGGCATTGAACCATAATCATGCGCAAGCCGCTCGAGGAACGTGAGGGCGCCGACGGCATTGAAGCCGGCTTTCTCGGCATAGATTACCGCCGATGAATCGGCATCGGCCTCCGCCTTCTGGCCATATCCGCTGGATCTCGCAATCCTCACGAGTTGCGCGCCGAGCAGCAGATTTCCCAGATTCTGGGCATCAATCCTAGTCAGCATGCCCGCGAGCAACAGGAGTGCGATCTGGCCGTCGAGTTTGCTCTCTTGCTTAAGCAAATAGGTCATGTGATGATGAGCAGCATGAGCAACCTCGTGGGCCAGAACCCCGGCAAGCTCGTGGTCGGACTGGCAATAATCAAGCAGCCCCTGGTTCACATAGATGAACCCACCCGGAAGAGAGAATGCATTGACGCTCTTGTCCGCGACTACCTTGAACTTGTAGTCGAACTGATATACTTCCGAGTTGCCATAGGTGGCGGGGACCGTTTCGGAGTTCGCCATCTTCGCGATGGCCTGACCAATCCTCTCCACGCGTTCCACTATCTGGGGGTCGGTCACGAACTTCTGATCGCGCTCGGCCTCCTCGATGGCGTCTCGGCCCATCTTGATTTCGGCTTTTCGCTGGTCGTCCGCGGTGGCATAGGCCGGAATCACTACGGCCAATATCAGCAGACACAGAACCAGGGCACCGAGTATCAGTTTCCGCATAGTAAACACTTCCTTTACCTTGTGGCAAGAGCATCCTTGCCACACTGCCGGAAACCACCAAACCCGAATTACGGAGCCGACCACGGAATTCTACCGCCAAGGACGACTATCTGAAACAGGTCGTCCTTAGCCGGGTCGGCCCAGCTATTGTGCCCTGAAATCTGCTAAGAGGATTTTGTTGCGCGGCTGCGATGCCTTCGGTAGCAGAGGATGACGAATCCTGCTCCGCTAAGGCCAAGAGTCATGAGCCCGGTAGGCTCGGGTACGGCTGTTTCACCACCGCCGCCCAGTGTTCCCAACCCAAGCAAGCCTGGGAGCAGCCATGCCAGCTCTTTCGGCACCGGGTTGGAAGCTATCGGGGTCGGATATTCCATCGGTTGCTCACTTAGGACCTGAACAACCGGCTCAGGCGCAGGAGGCGGAGGCTCCTGAAGAACCTCGGGCTCCAAGACAACCGCGGGCTGCTCAGGTGCAGGCGTCTCCTGAACGATCGGTTCTACTTTCTCGATGATCGTGGGCAAGGATCGGACCATGGGATTACCGCATCGCAGGTCCATCACCGGCGTGCCGTTGATCACCAGCACCTTCGAACCTGCTCGAACGATCTTATGATGCTTTTTGACTTTGCCGCCGCCATCAATGAAATACTGGAGATATGACGCCGACTTGGAAACGGTAATCTCCTTGCCATACTTCTCGATGTAATCGGCAAAAGCGTCGTTGCTGATGCCGTAGAAATCAGCAAACCGCTGTGCCGTCACCCGGTCTTCTCGGATCAACTGCGCCAGATCATTGATATCCGACACAGGCCGCGTGATAAATGAGCCGTACGGCATCTGTGTTGCCCCAACGGCCGGCAGCACACAAGCCACCAGCATGCAGAATAGTAATAGCGAACTCAATCGAGTCATCATAACCACCCACTCTCGGATTATAGTGACGCGGGCTTGCAGAAGAACCAGGCAAACCCACTATCTCCAACGTCTGCTATGCAAGATTCGGGCCATTCACGCCGTTTCTCGAAAAGAAACCGGTGGTTAAGCTGGGTATTCGTTCGCCACCTGAGTGGTTTAGGGGCGGACGAGCGCTCTTGTCTTTACTGTGGAGCCGGGTTCTGGTAGAATTCACACGGCATGACAAGAAACCGTGAGAACATCCGCAATTTTTCTATAATCGCTCACATTGACCACGGCAAATCAACTTTGGCCGACAGGGTATTGGAGTCCACAGGCGCGATCGAGCAGCGGGAGATGCAGGAGCAGGTTCTCGATTCGATGGACCTGGAGCGCGAGCGCGGCATCACGATAAAGATGACCGCCGTCCGGCTCGATTACACCGCGAAAGATGGCGGCAAGTACGTATTCAACCTAATTGATACTCCCGGCCACGTGGACTTTACCTATGAGGTCTCGAGGAGCCTGGCTGCCTGTGAAGGAGCAATCCTGGTGGTGGACGCGGCGCAGGGAGTTGAGGCTCAGACGCTCGCCAACGTCAACCTGGCGATGGCGAATGATCTGGAGATCATCCCGGTCATCAACAAGATAGACCTCCCGGTTGCGGACCCTGAGAGAGTGAAGGAGGAGATCGAGGACGTTCTCCAGATTCCTGCCGATCACGTGATCCTTGCGAGCGCCCGTGACGGATTGGGGACGGATGACATCCTCGAGGCCGTGGTCGAGCGAATTCCCGCTCCCTCAGGTGATCCGAACAAGCCTCTCAGGGCGCTCATCTTCGACTCGCATTACGACCAGTACCTGGGCGTGGTGGCATACATTCGGGTGGTTGACGGCGAGATCAAGCCCGGCATGCAGATCAGGATGATGTTCAGCGGCAAGACCTTCGACGTTGTGGGTGTCGGCGTCTTCAGGCCGGGAATGGAATCGGTCGAGAGCCTCCAAGCCGGCGAAGTGGGGTACGTCATCGCGGGGATCAAGGAAGCCGTGGACAGCCGGGTGGGGGACACCATAACGAGCTTGAGTCATCCCTCCAAGGAGCCGCTCCCGGGCTACAAGCACCCACAGCCGATGGTCTTCTGCGGCCTGTATCCCATGGACAACCACCAGTTTCCCGAGCTGAGGGAGGCGCTCAGCAAGCTCCAGCTCAACGATGCCGCGCTCACCTTCGACGCCGAAAGCTCGGCCGCGCTTGGGTTTGGCTTTCGATGCGGATTCCTGGGCCTGCTCCACATGGAGATCGTCCAGGAGCGCCTCGAACGGGAGTTCGACCTCAGCCTGATCGCCACTTCACCAAGCGTCGTCTATAAGGTTGCCAAGACCGACGGCTCGCTCATTGAGGTGGACAATCCGGCGAACCTTCCTCCTCCTACCCTGATCGAGAAGATCGAGGAGCCGTTCGTCTCGGCGACGGTCATCGTGCCGAGCGAATATCTCGGCGGGATACTCGACCTCGCTCAGGAGCGAAGGGGCGAGTTCGTGAATATGGAGTATCCGACCGCCCGCAGGGTGATCGTCCATTATCGGCTGCCGCTCGCCGAGATCATCATGGACTTCTTCGACCAGCTCAAGAGCCGTACGAAGGGCTATGCATCGTTCGACTACGAGTTCTGGGGCTACCGGGAATCGTCCATGGTGAAGCTGGATATCCTGCTGAATGGCTCGCCGGTTGATGCGCTCTCATTCATAACTCATAAAGACAATGCCTATCCTCGAGGCAAGCTCCTCGTCGAGCGGCTGAGGAAGATCCTCCCCAGGCAGCAGTATGAGATACGGATCCAGGCGGCAATCGGGACGAAGATAATCGCAGCGGAATCCATCAGCGCCCTTCGCAAGAACGTCATCGCGAAGTGCTATGGCGGGGACATCACCCGCAAGCGGAAGCTCCTCGAGCGCCAGAAGGAAGGTAAGAAGCGCCTGAAGCGCATCGGCCAGATCGAAGTCCCGCAAGAAGCGTTTCTTTCGGTGCTCAAGATAGGTGAATAGCCGGGGTGAGGAGTGAGGAGGGATAGGGCGATGGGGCGACCCGGAGTAGTAGACAATACTGGTTTGCAGGAGAGTTGGTATGGCAAGCATCAAGAGTTATAAGGAATTGAGAGTATTCCAGGCTGCTATGGATGCGGCCATGCTCATATTCGAGTTGACAGAGGCGTTTCCAGTCCGGGAAAAGTACTCGATGGTAGACCAGATTCGACGGTCATCTCGTTCCGTATGTACGAACATTGCCGAAGCCTGGAGAAAAAGGCGATATGAGGCTCACTTTGTCAGCAAACTCAGCGATGCCGAGACAGAGGCAGAGGAGACATGCGTTTGGCTGGAGTTCACTCGTCGGTGCAAGTATCTTGCCGAGCCGCAGGTCAAAGAGTTGGAGCAGGCGTATGACAAGATTCTCGGCCAACTCGTGCAGATGATCACCAAGCCGGGGGACTGGACGATACCATCGCCTTGAGGGAGATCTGGGATTGGAGTCGCCCCATCACTCCTCCCCCCATCTCCCTATCGTTCAGTTGCCTAGGAGGGAACAATGCGCTATTCACAACTCTTCGCCCCGACGCTGAGAGATGTCCCAAGTGACGTCGAAATGCGGAGTCATGCCCTGCTCCTGCGGGCGGGGTTCATTCGCCAGCTCGTGGCGGGGGTCTATGAGTTCCTGCCGCTCGGATGGCGGGTGCTGAACAAGATCTCCGACATCATCCGCGAGGAGATGGATAAGTCCGGCGCGCAGGAGTTGCTCCTGCCCGCCCTCCATCCCAGGGAGCTTTGGGCGGAGAGCGGCCGCGAGGCCACAATGCACGAAGTCCTCCTTGGCCTCGAGGATCGCCGGGGCACGGAGTATTACCTCGGCCCCACCCATGAGGAGGTCATCACCGACCTCGTCCGCAGGAACATCCGCTCCTACCGCGACCTGCCCCTGAATCTCTATCAGATTCAGATGAAGTTCCGCGACGAGCCTCGCCCTCGGGGAGGGCTCGTTCGGGCGAGGGAGTTCCTAATGAAGGACGCCTACTCCTTCGACCGGGGCGAGGCCGAGCTGGATGCCGTCTATATGAAGATGTATGACGCCTATGTCTCGATCTTTCGCAGGTGCGGCCTGCCGGTGATTGCGGTGGATGCGAGCGGCGGCGCAATCGGCGGCAAGGAAACAAAGGAGTTCATGTTCCTGGCCGAATCGGGCGAGGACAGGATTCTCATCTGCCCCTCGTGCGGGTATGCGGCGAATGTGGAGATCGCCGATTTCCGGCTGGTCGTCGCTGAGCCGGCGGAAGCTCCTCAGCCGATGGCTGAGGTTGATACCCCTGGGATGCACACCGTTGACCAGGTTTGCGAGTTTCTCCATACGGTGCCTGAGCGCCTCGTGAAGACGCTCATCCTTATGGCGGATGACAAACCGGTGGCGGCGCTCGTTCGGGGCGACCGCGATTTGAATGAAGGGCGGTTCCAGGCACTACTAGGGGCGGCTCGATTGGATATGGCGACGCCTGAGCAGATATTGGAGGTCACCGGCGGGCCTGTCGGCTTCAGCGGGCCTGTGGGCCCGAAGATCCCCATCTACGCCGATGAGGAGCTTCGGGGCATGGTTAACTTCGTCAGCGGCGCGAACATGGACGACACCCACCTGGTGAACGTCAACTGGTCGGATGTCCAGGCCGAGATCACCTGGGGACGGCTGAGGTACGCCATGTCGGGCGACGTCTGCCTCCAGTGCGAGGGGTGCTTCGAGGAGCATAGGGGCATGGAGCTGGGGCA
>DASRZD010000154.1:0-5873 GCA_035686805.1 Armatimonadota bacterium | reverse complement strand
AGTAAACTCATCATGATTATGGCTTCTGTTATCATCTTGGCATGCGCCGGGTTTGCGGCGGATGAGGAAGCACCCAAACCTGCGCCGAAGCCGGAGTTCAAGATCCCGGATGACGTAGAACTCATCAAGGACATAGCCTACAGCCCGGATGGGAACGTCAAGCACAAACTTGACATCCTGCGCCTGAAGGCTCCATCGAAGGGGCCCATGCCGGTCATCGTGTGGATTCACGGTGGCGGCTTCACTGGAGGCAGCAAGACCTCCGGCTACAGCCGGCTCGAGCGATTTGTCCGGCGAGGTTACCTGGGCGTCACCATTGATTACCGGTTCGCCACGGAGAGACCCTTTCCCACTCAGCTCCAGGACTGCAAGTGTGCCATCCGGTTCCTGCGCGCCCATGCCAAGGATTATAACCTCGATCCCGACCACATCGGCGTATGGGGCGGCTCGGCAGGCGGCAATCTCGTCGCCATGCTCGGCGTCACCGGCGGCCTCAAGGAGTTCGAAGGGAAGGGTGGCTGGGAAGGCCAGTCCAGCCGGGTGCAGGCGGTTGTGGATTACTTTGGCATGACGGACTTCCTTACGATCTACGAGCTTGCAAAAGCAGGCAAGTCAACGGAGCGTTTCCTGCCCCTGGATGGAAAAGAGTCTATATCCCACCTGCTCGGGGTAGCGAAGTACTTCGAGCACCCGGACCTGTGCCGGCAAGCTAGCCCCACCACCTACGCATCGAAGGACGATCCGCCGTTCTATATCTTCCATGGCGATCAGGACCCCCTGACCAACTACAGCCAGGGCGAGCTGCTCAATGAGAAACTCAGGAAAGCAGGCGTGGAGTCGGACTTCTACCTCGTCAAGGGTGGAAAGCACGGCTGGCCGGCACGCGCCGATGTTGATGACAAGGTGGACGCCTTCTTCGACAAGCACCTGAAGGGCGTGAAATGAAGCTTCGGCGTTGGGCCTTCAGCCTGGTCCTGCTACTTGCGCTAGCAAATCTGTGGGCGGCGCAGAGTATTCCGAGCGATGTGACGTTCACACCCAATGTGGAGTTCGGCAAGGGCGGAGGTCATCCGCTCTTGCTGGACATCATTCGCCCGAAGGACACTCCGAAAGACCCCATGCCGGCGATTGTCTTCATCCATGGCGGTGGTTGGAGCGGCGGCTCGAAGAATGACTGCGTCGCATTCGCGACCATCGCCGCGCAGCACGGCTACTTCGCCGCCACCATTGACTATCGGCTGAGCGGAGAGGCTCCGTTTCCGGCACAGATAGAGGACTGCAAATGCGCCATCCGATGGGCGAGGGCGCACGCGAAGGAATACAACATTAACCCGGACCGCATCGGAGTGTGGGGCGGGTCGGCGGGCGGCCATCTCGTGGCGCTCCTGGGCACGACCGCCGGCATAAAGCAGTTTGAGGGCAGCGGAGGCTGGGACGGCTACTCCAGCAAGGTGCAGGCGGTATGCGACTTCTTTGGGCCGGCGGACTTGCTGAAGGTTGTCAACGACGCCGAAAAAGGGATCATCCCGCAGGGGTGGGAACCGTTGCTGGGGAAGATTGGGAGCGGGGACGACATTCTCTCCAAACTCGTGGGCGGGCCGGCGAATGAGAAGAAGGACGTCTGCCGCCGCGCGAGCCCGATCACCTACGTGACGAAGGATGACGCCCCGTTCCTCATCTGCCACGGCGACCAGGATCCATTGGTGCCGCTGGATCAGAGCATATTGCTGGATAAGGCGCTGAAGAAGGCAGGCGTCGAATCAACCCTCATCGTGGTCAAGGGCGGAGGTCACGGGTGGACCAACCACCCCGAGGTGGATAAGGCGGTGGCTGATTTCTTTGAGAAGCACCTGAAAAAGGAGGACGCGAAATGAAGCGTTTCATGATGATTGCGGTGTTGATTTCCATCGCCGGGATGGCGCTCGGCATACCTCCGAGGATCACCGGCTGGCTGCATACCCAGGGCACGCAGATTCTGGATGAGAGCGACAAACCCGTTCGGCTGCTGGGCATGGGCGGCCCGAATCTGGCGGCGGGACAGCGGCCTTCTAAGGCCCAGTACGACAACATCTCGGACTGGGGCTTCAATACCGTGCGAGTGGTCATCTCATGGGGCAACCTCGAGCCGACCGCCCCCACCAAGAACGCCGACGGCACACTGACCCATCATTGGAATCAGGCATTCCTCAGCACGCTGGATGATGTCTTGAGCGAGTATGGTAAGCGGCATGTGGGAGTCATCCTCACTATGGCTCACGGGCGTTGGTTCGTCGGCCCAGCGGACTCCGAGTTTCCAACCTGGCTATATGAAAGCACGGCGGGTGGAAATCAGTTTCGGCGCGACTTCCTAAGCAACACCGGCGCTGGCCCTGTCAAACCTCTGGATGGCTTCACCGAGGCATGGAAGACGGTCGCCAAGCGATATGCAGACAATCCGACCCTCACGGGCATAGACATCATGACTGAGCCTGGGTATCTGCAAGGCGATAACCTGGATGCATTCTATGCGACCGTGGCGAAGGGGATTCGCTCGGTGAATTCGCACGCACTCATCATGTTCGAGGATATGCTCCCGTTCCGCAGGCAGTTGATCTTGAAGAGCCCGCCGCCTGTGGAAAACGTGGTGTATTCCGTTCACCTCTATACCAAGGACTGGTCGCATGATGGCAAGCCCTGGATGGAGATGGTGAGCAAACAGGCCGAGGAGTGGAAAGTGCCTGTGTACGTCGGGGAGTTCAACGCCTTCAAGGGCGGGTTGAATGTGCAAAACCTGCCAGCGAACTGGCAGCCCGAGACGAAGATGTTTCTGGATTACTGCAAGGCGCATGACGTAAGCTGGAGCTTCTTCACATACGAGGCATCAGGGCCGGCCTTCAGTTCGATCATTGTGCCGGATACCGGTGAGGCGAAGGCCGATCTTCTGAGCATACTCCAGGCCGGTTACTAGAGGAATTTCACCCCGGAATGCCGAATATCAGGTCAGTGCAATGCCGAGGAGGGGTTGTTGTGGCTTCCAGGCTTGGCAGAGTTCATATCGCTCTCATTCTTCTGCTCATCATCGTCTTTTTCGGGCTCGGCGTGCTCCTCAGCGTGAGCAGGGATAGCAGCCGAGTTTCCGAGACGCCTGCTCCGATCATCACCGAGAAGCCTTCCCGCAACGGGATCCCGCAGGCGGAAAAGTCCGAGGAACAGCTTAGCTGGGAGAAGTTCGCCGCCGAGGCGAGGGCCGAGAACAACAGCAACGTGAGCGTGGACTATGATGCCTATCACCAGTACGGGCAGGAGCATTTCGGCGTGCTGGTGGTCGCGTGGAAGGACAGCGAATACGAGGTTGACCTCTATCACTTCGACGCGGAGAAGAGGAGTTGGGAGCTGAGCCCGGTGGTCCAGGAAAGCGTCTATGCCACTGATGTTCCCACAACCTCCAGGAAGTGGGGCGTCCCCGGGAACGTGATCAAGGGATGGATCGATCGGGCGGATACCGAGGTGCAGAAGATCTACAATCAAGAGAACGAATGAAAAACCCCCGAGCGGCTTTACACGGGGGCTTCGTTAGTTCAAAACTGGGTCTAACCTTATACGGCCACTACTTCAGACGCCTGCGGGCCTTTCGGGCCGTCAACGATCTCGAACTGCACTTCCTGGCCTTCGTAGAGGTTTCGGCGACCGGTGCCTTGAATCGCCGAGTAGTGAACAAAGATGTCTTTGCCCTCATCGGTGGCGATGAAGCCATAGCCCTTGGCTTCACTGAACCACTTTACCTTACCCGTTGCCATTCCGGGCCTCCTTTTTGCTAGCGGTGCTAAGCCGAACTAGGAGGTTCGGGTGTTACATCTCCGCGAGACTTCCAATTGAGTTCCTACTTGCACACGCCGTAATTCAGGCATCTGTGTGCCTGCAATTCGCAGTATAACACAGGTTGGGGATTTTGTAAATGATTTCTCTCAAGGCCATTGGCTGAGGTAGATGCGAGTGTCGTAATGGAAGAAGACCCTGCCATTGCTTTGATGCCGCTCGAAGATTCGGACGAGTTCGGCGAGCATGGGCTCGTTGTCGGTTTCGGGGGCATATGACGAGGAAAGCAGCCGGCCTCGAAGGCCTTCGAGATCGAAGGTCTGGGTGTTTTCACAGCAGTGAGTGATGAAGCCGGCAGGGGCAAAGAAGTCGGCAAGGGCCTTTGCGTCAACGTTCTTGTGGTCAACGCTCTTGTACTCGGGGCAGAAGTCGCACATCAACTGCTCAAATGCCTGGAGGAAAGGGGTGTCCACATGCCTCTCATTCCAGATGAGCGCCACCCAGCCGCCCTGTCTCAATATGCGGGCGAACTCCGTTCTCGCCTTGTCCCGGTGGAACCAGTGAAACGCCTGCCCTGCCGCGATCAAATCAACGGAGGCGTCCGGAAGGGCGGTATTCTCGGCAGTGCCGGCGATGCTGATGAACCCCGTGCGGTCCTTGAGGAGTGACTCGGCGGCCTCACGCATTTCCTTGTTGGGCTCGACTGCGAAGGTGGGATTTCCATTCTGAAGGAACAACTCGGTGAGTATGCCTGTGCCCGAGCCGATGTCGGCTATCTGCCACTCGGGTGCCAGGTGGCATTCATCTCGAAGTATCTCCAGCACGCATTGAGGGTAATGCGGGCGGTATTTCACATAGTTCTCGACTCGTGTTGAGAACCTCCGAGTCGGTTCCAGCATGCTACCGGCGCTCCTGCAGTTCCTGGATGCGCTTCTCCATCTCGTTATGCATCCTGTCCATTTCCTCTTCCATCTGCCGGCGCATATCCTCCATCTGCTCCAGCAGGCGGAGGATGACATCCACGCCCGCCAGGTTGACTCCCATATCGTGGGTCAGATGCTGAATCCGGCGCAGCCGCTCGATGTCGGCATCCGAGTACATCCGGTTCTTCCTGCTGACCCGCTGGGGCCTTATCAAACCTACACGCTCATACATCCGGAGCGTCTGGGGATGCACTTCACAGAGCTTGGCGGCTATGCTTATCATGTATACGGCTTCGTTTTTGTCTCTCTGTGCCATCTTGTCACATCCTTCCGGAGACTTTAGGGATTAGACTTTGGACTTCAGCCACTGTATTCGAGGCTGCCGCTAGAGTCCAAAGTCTGCAGTCTAAAGTCTACGCTGTCTCCAGCGTTCCCAGTTCCTGTATCAACTCCCTCTGACGGTCGGTGAGCCGCTTCGGGACGGATATTCTGACCTTCACGAATAAATCGCCTTTGCCGGGCTTGTTCAGCCGGGGCATTCCCTGGCCCGTCAGCCGGAATGTCTGCCCGCTCTGAGCGCCCGCCGGGATCTTCATGGTGACCCGGCCCTTCATAGTTCGGACCTGAATCTCCCCGCCGAGTGCGGCCGTCGCAAAGGGGACAGTCATTTCCTCAAAGAGATCATCCCCTCGGCGCTCAAAGATATGATGCGGCTTCAGCCGCACGATAAGAAACAGGTCGCCCTTTTTGCCTCCGGGCCCGGCCACTCCCTCGCCTGCCAGGCGGATCCTCGACCCATCATTGACTCCGGCAGGGATCTTCACTTCCAGCCGCCTGGAATGACCACCGGAAGGCGTTACCGATATTGATTTCCTCGCGCCCTCATAAGCCTCTTCGAGCACTATCTCGATCTGCGCCTCGAGATCCGCGCCTCGCATATCCTGCCGGGCAGCCCCTCGAGGCCCGAAGAGCATCTCGAAGAAATCGCCGAACTCCCCGGTTCCATGGCCCAGATCGAAGTTGAAGCCTCCGAAATGCTCGTATCCGCCCGGGCCGGGCGCGCCCTGGTGCTCATATCTCTGCCACTCTTCGCCGAAACGGTCGTACTTCGCACGCTTTTCTTTGTCGTTCAGCACCTCGTAGGCTTCGGAGATC
>DASRZD010000153.1:0-15256 GCA_035686805.1 Armatimonadota bacterium | reverse complement strand
ACAACGAACTGTTCCGCGTGCATATTTCCATAGAACTTGAAGTCGTTGCACCAGGTATACTGGCCACGTGCACAGAACGAGCAGCATCCACAACCGGCGATGGCACTTGCGCCCACGCGTTGCCCGACTTTGATCCCCGTCACGTTCTCGCCGACACGAATGACCACGCCCGCCGCTTCGTGCCCGTTGTTGCCGGTCGCGAGTCCATCGCCCTTGCAGGCGTCCATTTCGCTCCCGCAGATGGCCGATACGGCGGTGGCGACAACAACTTCGCCCGAACCTGGCTCCGGTTCCGGCACATCGATGATCCGCACAACGCTCTCACCGTCAAACTTAACGCTTTTCATTGCATCCTTTCCTCCCGCGGATCTGCGGGGGCATGCAGTACGGCTCCGAATGGCTATATTATTGGAGTGGAAACTCCTCTTGGACTTTTACGGGCCGGTTCATTTGCGCCGAACGTTTGATGGCCGCCTCAAACTGGAGTTCCTGCAGACCTGCCATCCCGGGAACGGGTGGCGGTGTCCCGTTACGAATCGAATCAAGATAGGCTTCGATCGATTTCTCAAAAGAACAGGCGTACTGCTCCCAACGTGAAGTCTGACGGGCAAGGGCGAATGTCTCGTGGCTGTGCCCCGTGTAATCCAGCACTTCCATGTCACCGTCCAGATCGCGGAGAGTGAACCGCCCGCCTTCGAAGCTGAAGAGCATCTCGAACAGGGGGAATGTGAACCCGATGCCGCTTGTGCCGAGGATGGTGCCCGTAGCGCCGGAATCCGCGACGAACGCGGCGGCGACATCGGGCGCCTGCAGTCCCGCGCCGTTGTGTTCGCGCACGCCCGTTATGGCCGTGATCTCCGTCAGTTGACCGGCGAACTTGTGGATGAGATCAATGCAGTGACTCCAGCATGCGTAGTGTACAAATGCGGTAACCTGTATCGGTTTACCGAACGATCTTTCGGACAGGATACTGTCGGCGCGCAGGCTTTGATCGAAGAAGCGGTAGTTGAAGATCATTGCGGTCTCACACCCGATTTCGCGGGCCTTTTGCATGATGATACGGCCCTTGGCAAAATCGTCTTCTGTCACGTGCGCCTGGTCTAAGACGGCAACAAGGGGCTTCTCAAAGAATACACGCTTCGGGCGGTACTCGAGGACTGCCATGGCAACATCGTAACGCTCCATCTCGCGGGTGAGGATGAACACGGTGTCTGGGGAATCGGCCATCAAGTCCTCTATGGAGGATGCGACCCGGCCGCCGCACTTGGCGGCACAGGCTTCGGCTTTGGCGAGTGTACGGTTGAATAAGCTCAGGCGGACGTCCTTCTGTTTTGAAAGGAAAGGCAGGTAGTTGTGCTCTGCCACCTTGCCGGTGCCGATGACTGCGACTTTCATGTGTCAAGCTCCCCTATTTTCTGTCGATGACAAGCGTTTAGTCACTCAATCCTCCAGTTGAGATGCCTGGAGGGATGAAAGCGTTCGTTTCTCCCCTGGTATCACAGCGGGCCTTGATCGTGCGAGCCCTTATCCGCTCTCTTGCCGATTTGTGAGATCACCCAGCCTGTCACCGATCGAGCGGGCAGCTCCAGTTTGGCATTCCCATCAGCATCGGGAGTGACAACGAGCAGCGTTTCGCTCGTCGTGACGGCGGAGGGAGTCTCGGGAACATTTGTGGCATCCAGTGCGGCCCCCGTCACGCACATGCGTCGGACCTGCATGGACTCCTTGCTGCCAAGCTTGAAGCGCAGCGTAAAGCTCTGCTCCGGCGAGCGGTTGATCGCGAACAGCGACAGCCGACCGGTTTTCGGGTCGACGAACTCCACACAATTCACCGCATAGCTGTAGCCCTTCGACAAGTCCGCGAGATCATGGTGATCCGCCACTTTCAAAGGCTGGGCTTTGGAAAGTGTCACTTCATTCAGCACGCGGTATAGCTCGAAGATCGCGGTGCCGTACCGAATGCCGGGCCCCGCATCAATGACTCGCCAGGGACCACGATGTCCATAGCACCAGTAGTTGGCCGCCTCGACCTTCGGGCGCTTTATCAGCTCGATGAGCCAATCTCCAGTAGAAATGGCCCCCTGCAGGCTCCAGGTTTGCTCCCAGTGATCCTGCGACATCCAGCGGGCGTGTTCATTGACCCAGACAGTGAGCTTCTTGTCGGGAGGCGACAACTCGGTGACGTCGGCGATCAGCTTGTCGAGTGATCGCAGGCACGTCGGCACCGAGTAGCCGTCGTAATAGAGATGTATCACAACTCCGTCGATCCGGCTGCCGAGCTTCTTGAGGACCTCCCGGTGCCATTCGAACCATGTCGGATTGTCAAAGAACCAGGGAGGGGTAGCAGTGTGGACGAAGATGCGAATCCGAGGGTCCACGGCGCGCATGGCCTTGATTCGCGGCTCGACCAGCGCCAGGTAGTCCGCCGCGCGCATCCGTTGTTTGCGCTCCTCTTCAGTATCCGGGCGCAGAGCACCCAAATCTCCGCGGAGCTCTCCGTCTGCCTCATTGCCCATCTCCCAGATCATCACGTTGTAGGGCTTGGGATGGCCATTGGCGGCGCGAAGCCTCGCCATGGGACCCTTGGTGGCATTGCAGTAGGCGACGAGATCGGCCGCGTACTCAACCGGCAGAAGAGGCGAGGCCACGAGGGTGGCTTCCGGCTTTCCGGGGAGCGTCTCCAACCAGCGGAGATATTCATCCAGTCCGGCCTCGGTGCGATAGTAGAGGTTATAGACGTCATGTTTGATGGATTTTCGCTCCGCAACCGGCCCGATGCCATCCTTCCAGAGGTACTTATTGAGAGTGTTGAGACGCATCTGGCGGAAGGGAAATGCGTGGGTCAGGGGCTCCCAGACAGGATCCGGCTTGCCTGTCTTCGGATCGATGAAGAAGGGCGGTTGCTGTGTCACGATGGCGCCGTGCCAATCCATGATGTCGGTGTTCTGGCCATATAGTCTGGGGTTGGCGTCGAGTTGGTCTCCGACAGCGATGAGATCCACCACGGGCAACTCTCTCCTCCCATCGGCAAGGGCCGCGGAAGCGGAAAGGGATATGGAAAGGACAGCCAAGACAAGAGCATGGCGAAGCGAAGTCGGCATAGGTCTGCTTTCTCCCGCTGGATGGCTTGCCCCATGGCAGCAACGCATAGATTATAATAGCTTGAGAACTCAAGGACGGATCTGCCAGGGTGCGGTCTGTGATCTTGCCGCACCGTTCCATCGGGTACTCCGCGTCCACATGCACAGTGCCACCAGGATTCCGCGATTCTCAGTGCAGTTTCCAGCAGGATCGGGAACAATGCTCTGAGTTACAGCCTGCGGATCGCCGCTTCATCCAGAAGACAGCAGTCTCGCAATCGAGCTCGTTGAGGTATTGCGCGCGACGCCATCGGAAACGCGGCTCTCGCTCGACGCCTGCACGTCTGTGCCTGACCGGTCTCTGCTCACAGCCCTCCCATAGGCGCATGGTGCCATCCACAATGGCCTTTCGGCATCTCGGGTCTAAATTCCTTGTAGCAGGAGTACAGCGCGGCATCGCTGGGTACGTTGGGTACAAACGGTGGCATGAGAACAAAGGGAAAACGGAGTGCTGGCACGAAAGCTGGTATCGCTAGCTGGTTAGGGGTTGATAGCTGGCTCCCCGACTTCGGCATTTGCACAACATAGGGAACGGCGGGTGCTCAAAGTGAGAGCAGTAAACAGCATGGCCCGACATTCGGCCGACGACGACCGATGGCTTGTGAAGCGGGCAGCACACCACGACGCGCTTGACAACTCACAAGACCATGGTATACCTTCTTGCTGGCAAAATCGTTCAGGATAACATACATTCTTCATCAAAGGATTGCTGAAATGGAAGTTAGAGGGATATTGAGCATATTCGGGGTCGTCTTCATTGTGATGCTGATCAACATCGTCACCGAAGGTGATGCATCGTCGGCGGGAAGCGATCTCGACAGACTTGTGGGACAGCCTGTCGACATTGCGCCGAGCGCCTATCAATACCGTGCCGACCATAAGGCAGAGGACAATCCACCGGAGAGTTGGCTTGCTCTTATGCGTTACGCCAAACTGCCGCTGAACAAGCCCGTGGACGTGAACGCTCGGGCGATCAAGCAGGCTATGTGTGGCTTGCTCTGGGAGGAGATTCGCCCGGTGCAACAATTGGAGCTGACCTGGGCGACCAATACCAAGCGCCGGCCTGCGCCCGAGGAATTGGCAGTCGCGACGCTGAACAACGAAGGTTCTGCCTCCTCGTGGTGGAATAACCTGGTCTCCGCCCAACAGGCAGCCAAGCCAACGGTATCTGGTGATGGAATGACGTACGTCTATGCTCTGGATAAGGATACCTGCGGCATCGTTGTCAGTGTAGTCGGCGACAAGAGCGCCTCAGAATATGATGTGCCCGCGGTGCGAGTACTAGTGGACGAGACATGGAAGAAGATGGACATCGAGATCGAGTGGGGGTTCGACCAAACTACCGCCAAGAAGGACTACAGTGGGCGGGTCGAAAGCTACGATGGTGTCGTGGCCGGACTGCGCCCCTTGGACGGCGACGCACATACCTCAACTGTGGACTCGGGTTCGTGGCATTCCGTCGGCACAGGCTCCGCCCGCCGGGGCATCAAGGCCTCCCTGTTGTATATGGGCACGTCGAAGTGGCGGCAGGAACAGCCGTTCACAAGCCAACGGGACGACGTGGCGCGCACCATTGTCACCCTGTGGACAAAGGCCGGCGATTTCTCGTTCCTGGCGGCAGACCTGGAGAACGGTCCGATCCTTGCGCCCGAGTACGGATTCTTTATCCGTCGGACTTCGAAACCGGCGTCCCTCCCCAGGAAGCCGGCGCAGGATCTTCGTACGCCGAGGATTCCACTGGCCAACAAGATGAGTTCCATCGCCGGCAGTGCGGACCTGCTTGGGTGGGGCAGCGACAGCACGCCCTGGTTTGGCGGTAACCCGTCGGACAAACCGATTTCCGTGCAAGGCATCACGTTCCCGGCTAAGAGTCTAGCCATGCATCCGGGCCCTGACCGTGGCGTGGTCGCCGGGTGGCGTAGTCCCATCAAAGGAATTGTGAAGGTCAAGGCCGGCGTGGCCCATGGCCAAGGAGGCGGCAACGGAATCGATTGGTGGATTGCACGCGAAACCATGACCGACCGCAAGAACCTGGTCCATGGCGCTACCAGCGGAACCGGCTCGCAGGCTATTCCAGCAGGGGCCGAGGAGCAGAAGACGTTAGGCACAATACAGGTCGAACCCGGTGATATGGTCTCCTTGGTTGTCGGTCCCAAAGGCACCCACATTTGCGACACGACCATCATTGAGCTGGTTATCACTGAGGTGGGTGGGCATGGCCGGATATGGGACCTCACCAAGGACGTGGCAAGCACGCTGCACGCAGGCAATCCTCACGGCGATGGTCAAGGCATTGCAGACGTATGGCATTTCTATTCGGAGAAGCCCACTGTGTCGCCCGGGATTCCCTCGCAACCTCCCATTGTGCTGGCCTCGCAAGCCACAAGCGCGAAGGCGTTTATCAAGGAACTCAAGACCAGAAAACTGACCACCATCCGCGAGCAGACCCGCGCCCATGAAGAACAGACGTGGGAAGGTGCAGTCACGGCGATGTGTGGTGGCAACCTGCCGCCACATCCCACGCCCCCGGCGGGATTCGAACCGACGATGCAGGTGGAGGTTCCTTCGGAGCGATTGACGGCACAATGGAACCTGGGAGCATGGCATCTCGTCCGGCACGCGCAGAAGAACCCGAAGAATGGGCGGCTGTGGTTCAACGATTATCCCTATGGTATCCTCGGCGCCGAGACCTACATGATCCTCGCGGCGCTGGACCTGATGGGCTCGCATAAGGCTGCTGAAGATGGATTCGACCAATGGGTTTCCTTGCCGATGGATCCCAACTCCGCCGGTCATCACCCCTGGGCGCTTCCGGACCGTCCCAATGGACTCTTCTCGGAAGGCCACGGATGCCTGACGCACGCCGTAGGTCCCGAAGGCGCCGGCGGACACATGGATGGAGTCCATGCCTTCGGCCCGGGATCCATCGGTTTGGCCCTGACCGAGCACTACTGGATGACCGGGGATACGGAGTGGCTGAGAGCCTCCGCACCCCGGATCAAAGCTAACGCCGAATGGATGCTGCGTCAACGGCGAGTGGTTTCGAATATGGTTCCGGGGGGTGACCGTCTCTGGTGCAAGGGGTTGCAGCCGGCGCTCCAGGTGACCCCGGACAGCGGTGGATTGTGGATGCAGTTCTATGAGTGCGAGGCCTACTACTGGGCCTCCATCTCGCGCCTGGCGGCTACGTTGAGCGTGGTTGATCCCGATGGCGGCGCCAAACTCATGGCCGAGGCGGAAGAGTATCGCAAAGACCTACGCGCAGCAGTAGAGCGGTCCATCGCACTCTCGCCGGTGGTTCCGGTGCGCGACGGCACTTTCCATTCGGTCGTTCCGTTCGCATGTTACGTGCGCGGGTTGGGCACTGGGGCTTGGGGATGGCAACGCGATGGTTCCGGCAGCCATGTCGGGCCCCTGTATTGGGAGACGGTCCAATCGGCGGCGGCGCTGATAAGCCCGGCGGGCCTCTTATCCCCATTCGATGTGCGGGTGCAGGGCTACCTTGATGTATTGGAGGATAGACTGCTGCTGGAGAACCAGTATGTCGGTCGACGAGGTAAGGGAGATTGGTTCATGGCCGGTTGGCAGTATCAAGGTGGCCTGGAGCGTACCGCGAATATGCACCTGGCCGGCGATGACATCCCGGTCTTCCTTCGCTCGTTCTTCAATTGCTACGCCGTTGACATCCTTCCAAACGATGGATACATCTTCAATGAGCATGCAGTCCATGGCCCACCGGACAAGATCTTCGAGGAAGCCGCCTTTCTCGAACGCTTCCGCAACCTCTTGGTGATGGAAGATGGGCAGAACCTTTGGCTGGCGCGGGCCACACCTCGGTCCTGGCTGGATCAGGGCAAGCGAATTGCCGTCAAGAATGCTCCAACGCACTTTGGAACTCTGGCGTATGAGATCGTCTCGGATGTGGATAACGGCAAGATAACTGCCACCATCCAGATACCGAATCGCAGTCCGGCCAAGAACGTCATTCTGCACCTTCGCCACCCCCAGGCGAAGTCGATCAAGGGTGTGACGGTCAACGGCCGGCCGTGGAAAAGATTCAACCCGGGCAAAGAGGTTATCGAGCTAAATGGATTGACTGGGAAGGCGGTCGTTGTCGCCAGCTATGGACCTTGAACTACTGGCGATCTCGAAGAAGACACACGGTGAGTCACGTAAGGTTAACACATGAAGATTATGGTAATCCTGATCACTATGACAACGCTTGCGGCTATGGCCTGCAATGCAGGAGAGAGAATGGATAGCAGGAACGAAGACAATGGCATCCGTTTACTGGCAGGACTGGTGGACAAGCCGGTGGACATTGCACCATGGACCTATATCTGGCGTGCTGATCGTGCAGTCCAGGAGAAGCCGGAAGCGTATTTCATCCCACATCGCCTCGAACGGATAGACAAAGTGTACCGGACGGCCTTCGATGCGCTGCCTGAGCAAGAGCTGAAGAGCATATACTACGATATGCCTGATCTGCTGAAACCGTTACTCCCGAAACCGAAGGGCCGGCTGCAGGCGGGGCTGCTGTGGACCGGAGGACTGGTGGACTACCAAGTGGAACTGCATTGGCCGGCGGGTGGTCAGGCGATCCCTTCGCCGGACGCAGTGGAGGTTAGGGCCTATCCTACTTCGTTCGGCTGGTTTGGGTGGACCGTAGACAAAGTGCTCAGCGGTCCAGGGATATCAGGAGATGGGCGTACGTGGACGTACAAGAGCGATCCTACCGCGAAAATGGACTCGGCGTATAGTACCCGGGTCGCTGCGGCTACGGAAATGGTCGCGGTGTTCTATGAAGAGAAGTCCGGTGCTAAGCCCGCTGTGCCGAGTATCAGTATCACCGGCCCGAGCACGGGTGTGTGGAAACGGATGGATGTAGAGATCGAATGGGGCTTACAGGCTGGAACGAAGAAGAAGGACTTTGACGGCCGGCTGGAGCCCTACATGGCCATGATCGGTCCGATGGCGCCCTTGCCCGAGGACAAGGGGACGACGGTGACGGATGGGCAGCAGTGGCGGTCGCGGGTTGCAGGCGATACGAGACGAGGCATCGTCGTACCACTGCTGTATGCTCCCGGCGGTCGCCCAGGCTTGGACAGTCGGATCACCGTTTGGAGCGGGAACGCTGGTTTCACGTTTCGCATCAGCGATCTAGAGAACGGGCCAATTCTGATACCGGAGCATGGTGTGTTCGTGACGAAAGCCGGCAGCGGGCAAACCGCGCGGCAGTTTGCCAGGGAATTGGCGGCTAAGAACCCCAAGAGTATTCGCCAGATGACCCGAGAGCATCGTGAGGCTTCCTCGTGGGACGAGCTTATGCAGGAGGTCAGACTGTGGACGTGCCCGGAGGGAACGACTGTGCCGCGGTTTCCGAAGGTGGACGAGGCTGCCATGCTGGCGCTACTGCCTGATGAACGCTGGACGGATGCCTGGCGAGCGGCCTCGTACCAGTTGCGAGGCAAGCATATGTGGGGAGGGCTGGCGTTTGAGGTGGGACGCGTGGCCCATGAAATGGATATGATAGGTCTGCACGAAGAAGCGGATAAGGTGTATGAGCATTTTCTGAAGTCCCCAGGCGCGAAGTCGGACGGCGACTACACGGATGGAGATGGAGCACTGGAGTGGGCGACGGCCATGAGACACGACATGGGCTACAGCCATGATGGGACACACGCCTCGACGGGCAGACTCCTGTTTGCCATGGCGGAGCGTTACTTCCTCACAGGTGATAAGGCGTGGTTCCAGCGGAACCGTTCCCGGCTGCAGGCGGCGGCGGACTGGATCATCCGGCAGCGGTCATTCTACATGAAGGACGTTCCCAACCGACGGGATCTCTTCGTGGCCGGTCTGATGCCGCCGCAAATGCTCGGCGACTATGCTATTCCAACTTGTGACTGGCATTGGTACTACGTAGATAATGCCTTATCTCTGCAAGGACTCCAGCGCTTCGCTGACGCGTTGACAGAGTTCGATCCGAAAGCAGGCCGGAAGTACCGCAAGGAGGCGGAGGAGTTTCGCAAGGATCTTCGCCGGGCGGTGGAGCAGGAAGCGGCGCTTGCGCCGGTGCGACTCGGGCGTGACGGCATGTACCACAGTTATATCCCAAGAATGGCATATGCCCGGGGACTACCTGGCCCGGAGTTGGGCGCTCCCCAGTTTCCGGACTGCGATCGTTTTATCGGGGCACTGCCCCTGGCTGAACCATTCGCTGCAATGGATGCCGGCGATTTCCGCATGGTCGCTACCTTGGATGTGATGGAGGAGATGGGAACGTCCATCGAGGCCGTACGGGAGAAGGAAGAAGCACGGAAGCAAAAAGGTCTCCCAACGGACGATACCTGGTTCTGGAACTGTTTTGTGATCTTACCTAAGGCCTCGCACAATGCCAACATCTACCTGCTACAAGACGATGTGCCGAACTTCCTGCGGTTCTGGATGAACTCCTATGCGTCGGTGGTGGGCGCGGATGGCAAACTGTGGGAACACTGGCATTTGGGCAGCTATGGGGTGTGTGAAGCTCCCGACAATGGGACGGCAGGCTGGTTCATGGAGAGTTTCCGCAACCTATTGGTGATGGAAGATGGGCAAGATCTTTGGTTGGCGCGGGCCACACCTCGGTCTTGGCTAGAGCAGGGCAAGAGGATTGCCGTCAAGAACGCTCCAACCTACTTTGGAGTTCTGGCGTATGAGATCGTCTCGGATGTGGATAACGGCAAGATAACTGCCACCATCCAGATACCGAATCGCAGTCCGGCCAAGAACGTCATTCTGCGCCTTCGCCACCCCCAGGCGAAGTCGATCAAGGGTGTGACGGTCAACGGCCGGCCGTGGAAAAGATTCAACCCAGGCAAAGAGGTCATCGAGCTGAATGGTTTGACTGGGAAGGCGGTCGTTGTCGCCAGCTATGGACCTTGAATCGGAGGAGCCGCGAGTCGTTCTGGACGGCAGCGAAATGGTCCTATGTTGCGCAAACGTCAAATTCGCCTGAGTGTGGCTCCCCGGATTTGGAGTTCGGACGACATAGACGTCGGAAAACTATCCGGGTTAAGGCCAGCCGTTCGACTCCTCGGAGCTCATAACTGCTCGCACCTCGCCCAATGCTCAACAGAGAATACAAAGGTTCCTCCGTGGGCGAGGTAATGATGGACTTTTGGTATACCGTCGGCACACTGATCGCTTGACACCTCATCCCTTGCGCACTATACTTTGTTAGTAGAGTTGAGGGTAGATGACCTCGAATCATTACTTCTGAGGGATAATCCTGTGTTGGTAACAAGAACCACTCTAGTCGCACTCCTGCTTATTGGCATCTCCACCGCCGCCATCGCTGCCGATCGGCCCAAGACGCTTGCCTCGAGGCCTGTGATTGGCTTTTCTGAGGCGCAGAGAGATTTCAAGACACCCGGAATGGCTTACGCGCCTTTTATGTTCTGGTTCTGGGACGAGCCACTCGATCCCGCTAAGATGGCGGAAATGTCGCGAGTGATGATCTCCCAGGGCTTCAACCCGGGCTATGCGCACCCTCGGCGCTCTATGGTCGGCACGCCCGACCTACCGGACAACCAGTGGCTTACCGATCGTTGGTTCACCGCCTTCGGGGCCGCGCTCAAAGAGGCGAAGACCGGAAATGCATACCTGGGCTTCTGTGATGAATACTGGTGGCCAAGCTTACAGGCGAACGGACGGTTGGTTAAGCAGCATCCGGAACTCCGCGCCCAATCGCTGGACTGGAAGGTTATCGATGTCGCCGGCGGAAGCGCCCTGCAAGTGCCCGAATCCTATTTCACTACTGCGGCGCAGCTTGATGGAGCACTCCCCGCAGTCACTTCTACGCCGCCGGATTTTGGAAAATGGATCTGGGACCCCAAGGGCGGCGAGACAAAGTACACCTGCTATCTCCGAAAGACATTCGACATACCAGAAGGAAGAGAAGCTGTCCGGGCAACCATTAGGGTGACCGCCGACAACGGCTACAAGCTGTCACTGAATGGCAAGGTGATCGGTAGGGGCCGCGATTGGATGAGGCCAGACGTGTATGATATACCAAAGCAAATGCTGACCCGTCGAAACGTGCTCGCAGTTGAGGCCAATAACATCGACGGGCCGTGCGGCATGGCTTTTGGGATGCGCGTAACCCTCGACGATGGCACCGACTTCAACGTCCAATCGGATAGCTCGTGGAAGACGGCGCTGCAAAAACCATCCGGAGGCTGGGCAAATCGGCCATTCAACGATGAGGCATGGAGCTCAGCTCGCGAGATCTGCGGCGTTGATGAAGGCCCGTGGGCGGGACACGACCTGACTCAGGGGCCATTCATGCATGCCGTGATCCGCAGCAAGACCCTGCAGGTATTGGGCGTCGGCAAGCCTTTTACGTGGAGTGCCCCCACAGGCGACCCCTGGCGCGTCTACGTGTTCAATAAGTACTACCACACCGGCATAGACGGCGGGGCGTCCAATGCGATAGATGAGCGCACCGGCAAGGCGTTCGTACAGATCGCACTCAAGCCCTATGCCGGACATGACAGTAATTCGCTCGGCAAGCAGGTTCCGGGCGATTTCATTGATAACGAGGGCGACTACGGGTTCAAACTGGCTTGGTCAGAATCGCTGGATCAGCGCTATAAAGAGCGATATAAGCGTGATATCCGGTTGTGGATGCCCCTGATGCTGGACCGGGACATTGAAGGGCTCTATGGAAAGGCCCGATGGGATTGGTTCGATCTCGTCTCAGATCTGTATGCCGGCAATTTTCGCACGGTCACGGATTGGAACGAGAAGTATGGAGCCTACACGACGGCCCATTTCTGGGAAGGGAGCCTGACTGCGCAGGTCAATGCCGTCGGCGATCACATGAAGGTTCTGCGCGCGCTCTCGATGCCCGGACAGGATTGTCTGGGCAAGAGCGCGCTGAACGTCCACGATTTCAAGGAAATCGCGTCAGTCGCTGAGTTCGGCAATACTCGGGCCGCCACCGAATTTGCCGGAGCAGGCGGCTGGACGGCGTTCACACCTGAGTTTCTCAAGCAGGGCGCGAACGCGATTACTGCCTGGGGGATGAGCCACGTTATTCCGCACGGCGTGTTCACCACTCGAAAACTGACCGGCAATAAATGGATGCCGGATTGGTATAACGAGAGCCCCATGTTCCCTTGGATGCACTTATGGACCGACTTCGTCAGGCGGGCGAGTTTCATCAACTCGCTTGGTCATGCCTGCCCGGATGTGCTGCTCTACAATCCATTGGAATCGGCTTGGGTACTCGCCAGCGCCGATATGTTTGATGGTGGGCTGTGGGATTTCTCTGAAAGTGCTTCGGACGGTGGCCAGGTCAAGACCATCAACGCCTCCTATAGCAACGCGATCCAAGAACTGACCGATGGCCGGGTCGAGTTCCTGGTAGGTGACAGGAAATACGTCAGTGAGATGACAGCAAGCAGCGGCAGGCTTACGCGGGGCCCGCTCGTATTCCGAACCGTCGTGCTGCCTCCGCTCACGATCATGCCGCTGAATGTGGCGCGCAAGATCGTGATCTTCGCCAGGCAGGGAGGAAGGGTCTATGCCCTTGGAAGTCTGCCTACAGGCTCGCCGGAGCGCGGAATGAACGATCCGCAGATGGCAAAGCTTATGAAGGAGCTTTCGGCTTTGCCGACGTTTACTCGCTGCTCTGATCTGAAGCCGCTGATATCTAAGGAGGCGCCCGGGCTGAAGAGCCCGGTCAGGTTCACAAGCGGCGCTTTCCCGATGCTGCAGTCGCATCGGCGCATCGATGACCGAGACTTCTTCTGGCTTGCAAACAATAGCGGCAAAGATTCTCAGACCTGCGAGATGATGGTAGCCGGAGCACACGGAGCGGCCTCCATATGGGACTGTGAGACGGGCCAGACGGTGTCAATTCCCTCGGACGATCGCACAGACGGAAGCCAGGTGACTCTGGCGTTCAAACCGCTCGATGCTTACTGGCTGGTTTTCGATCCGAAGCAGCCGGCAAGCAGAACCTCTGCCAAGGAGACCGCCTCCGTGGCCGCCACTGTTGCCGGCCCTTGGACCGTGACCTATGATCCCTCGGTCCAGCCAGTCATGGAAAACCCGTCGAACCCCGGTGCCGAATTCGCAACCGGGGTGAAGCCTCTCGAGGATTGGAGTTCGTGGGGGCTGGACAAGTTCAGCGGTTTGCTGGACTATGATGCGACCTTCATCCTCCAGAGTGTGGGGCGCCGGATGCGCCTGGACCTGGGCACGGTTCACAGCGCTGCCGAGGTCTTTGTAAACGGCAAGTCCTGCGGAATGCGCCTGTGGGCACCGTATGAGTTCGATATCAGCGATGCGGTCAGTGAAGGCACCAACCAGGTGCGGGTTCGGGTCGCAAACTTGATCAACAACAGCTATGGCGACGCAAGGGAGTCAGGCCTTCGCGGCCCGGTGAGGGTGATTTCGGTAACCAGGCATTGATCTCATCCGCCGGTTCGTTCCTTCGGCACCAGTTGTGGTAGCTTACGAAGAGGCAAACTCGGAACGTAGGAGTTCGGAGCAAGCGGTTGAAAGAACCCCTTTTGCGAAACCCCTACTCAAAATGCACAAAGAGGCAGAGTGTCTCATAACTACTCTGCCTCTTATCTCTATATATGGCTCCCCGGCGTGGACTCGAACCACGAACATCCTGGTTAACAGCCAAGCGCTCTGCCAATTGAGCTACCGGGGAGCGTGCACCGCAAGAGCGAGTGTCCCGTTCCGTCGGGAAAATCTGGCAGGAGTGAGGTCCACTTCCTGCCAGCGCCGGACATTATAGCACGATGTTTCCGTTTTGTCTACACGCTGAAATATCGGCGAAAGGCTGCTCGATCTTGAGCCATCACAGAGCGACTGCCTTGCCGCACTTCGCGGATTGCTGGGAGGCGAGCATGACCTCGACCGCCAGCTTGCCTTCCTCAAGGCTGACCGGCGCCGGCGATCGGGAAACGACCGCCTCGAGGAATGATCTATCCATCTCCCGGAACATATCGTCACGGTCGGTCGCCACGTTTTCGAAATGCCACGCGGCGGCTTCGGCTTCGTAGAGGAACAGGCCGCACTTATCCCAACTCCCGAACTCGATCAGGATGGTGCCGTTCGTGCCGAAAAGCTCGGTCTGCCGATGCCTGGCGCGCTGGAAGTAGTCGAGATGGACGCTTGCCAGGCAGCGATCCTTGAACTCGATCATCATCTCGACCATGTCCGGCGACTTGAGTTGGACGTCGCTGAAGTTGCCATCTATGCCGACAACGCGAACGGGCTGCTGCTCGGCGAACCAGAGAGCGAGGTCTATCTCGTGCATCAACTCGTACGCGCCGCCGTATTCATAGACATACATATTCCGATAATTCGGCACGACTTCGGGGACGTACTCGCCCATGACAGCACGAATTGACGCGAGACGGCCGATCCGACCTTCTTTCAGCCAGCGCTTTGCCTGCCTGAGTCCTTCATGGAACCGGAAGCAGTGCCCCACCATGACGACCTTCTTGGCGGCAAGCTTCTCAAGCTCGCCCACGCCATCGAGCGAAATCGAGAGCGGCTTTTCGATGAAGACGTCTGCTCCGGCGTTCAGGGATTCTATCGCCTGCTCCACGTGAAGTCCGGTGGGTGAGCAGATGAATACCGCGTTCGGCTGATCTGCGAGCGCTTCGGGTAGATGCTCATAGGCTCTGGCAATGCTGAGCCTTTCCGCCGCAAATGCCCGCATCTCGGGAGATGGATCGCATACCCTTACGTCGGCCAGGCCCATTTGCCGCAGAGCCCTGCCATGCCTGCGACCGATGGAGCCACAGCCAACAACCAGTGCGCTGAGTTTTTGCCAGTCTTCCATGATTCACCTACTCTTGCGGATTGCCTCAACCATGAATTCGGCCTGCCGGGACAAAATACCTCCCTGCATTGGGTATCAGGCTGCACAAACGAAGTCTGTCTTCTCATGCCGACCCGTGCCGGTCAGGTAGGCGCGGATCATGTCACGAGCGACTTCCGATCCGACGGCCGAGATGACGAACGCCTCCGGGTGATTCACCAGTTCCGCAGGCAGCACGATGGGAATCCCCCGAGTATGGTGACCGATCTTCTTAGGGTCAGTA
>DASRZD010000152.1:0-5741 GCA_035686805.1 Armatimonadota bacterium | reverse complement strand
GCCAGGTCACCGGTTTGGGCCCAAGCCTGGGACGTCTGCCCTTCGTTTCGCCGTGGACCAATCACAACGGCGTACCGTACCTGTGGCCTTTTATCAATCCATTCTCGATCTTCTTCATTCTGTTTGCCTTTGTAGCATCTTTGTTCTATGCGCTCGTCTCGGCGATCATAGCGGCGCTATTCCCCAACCGCATCGAGACGATCGGTTCGACGATCATCGAGCAGCCGGGCGCATCTGCCTTGTACGGACTCATCGCCGTGCTCCTGATCCTGCCGGCCACGCTTCTGCTGATAGTCACTTGCATCGGAATCCCTCTTGTCCCGATAGAAATCCTCGTCATTCTTGCGGCCAAGCTGGTCGGAAGAGCAGGGGTCGGCCTGGCAGTGGGAAGGAAGGTCGGAGTCGGCGTGAATCATCCGATCCCGTCCACTGTGCTGGCGGTGGTTGTCGGGACGCTGATAATCGCCTTCATCCATCTGATTCCATTTGTCGGCGGGATAGTAGCTTTCATCCTTGAGCTGTTGGGCTTCGGCGCGGCGATCATGACCGGTTTCGGAGCATCGTCAAATTGGTTCGCCAATCGCCGCTCCGGAAACACGAACCAGGTTGCAGGCCAGGCGGAAGTATAGTAGTATGTAATCAGCCTGAAACGTACAATGGGTTTCATCGAATCCTCCTCGCGAAATAATAAACCAGGCATTTCATTGCGACGGAGGGGAAACCGCATGGTCGGACCTGATATCTTCGGGAGCAAGGTAAATCTGAGGCCGCTGAAGACCGACGACCTTACGCGCCGTGTAGAGTGGTTGAGCGACTCCGAATGCGCGCGATTGTTCACCGGCTCGCTGCCCGAACGAGCCTACGGTCAGGAAGATGCCGAGCGATGGGGCAGGAGCCTGGAAGCCGACTCGTCTGCATCCGTGTGGGCGATTGAGACGAAATACGGCAAGCATATCGGAGACGTGGACCTTCATGACATTGACCGGAATATGGGCACGGCGAAGCTGACCATCCTGATCGGGGACAAAGCATACTGGGGCAGGGGCTATGGTACCGATGCGGTCAAGAGCCTTCTCACCTCCGCCTTCGCCGATCTGAGATTGCAGAAGGTCAACTTGAGGGTCTACGGTTTTAACGGCAGGGCCATCAGATGTTATGAGAAGTGCGGCTTTGTGAGGGTCCACGATTCCGGCGCACAAGGCACTTACCCTGGGGAGATATACATGACGGCCAGCAGAGATCGCTTCATGGCAATGGAATCGAATGCCGGCACTGTTTGAGCTTGATCGAGTAAACGTATCATTGAACTCCGCGCGCATCTTGAACGGAATCTCATTCGAGATCCGGGCGGGCGAGTTTCTGGGCGTCATCGGGCCGAACGGCTCCGGGAAATCAACCCTCTTGCGGACGATGGCCGGCGTCCTCACGCCTCTTTCGGGGTCGGTCCGGTTGGACGGCTCGGAGGTCGCCCGCATCCATGGCAGGCAGCTTGCCCGGCGTCTTGCGATTGTTCCTCAGGACAATCCCATTGCCTTCGACTTTACCGTCCAGGAGATCGTGCTGATGGGCCGGTCGCCCCATCTGAGGCGCTTCGAGATCGAGAAGGGCCGTGACGCCGAGATCGCCGTGGATGCGCTCAGAAGGACCAACCTCCTCCATCTTGCCGACCGGTCAATAGGGACCTTGAGCGGCGGCGAGCGTCAGCGGGCGATGATCGCCCGGGCACTCGCCCAACAGACCGACATCCTTTTCCTCGACGAGCCGACCGCCCACCTGGACATAAACTATCAGGTAGAGATCCTCGATCTCGCCAGACGTGAGAACGCCGAGAATGGGAAGACGGTCGTCGTCGTCCTGCATGACCTCAATCTTGCGGCTGAGTTCTGCGACCGGCTGATCATGCTCAGCGAGGGATCGGTGTTCGCGGCCGGGAGCCCAGAGGAAGTCATCACCAGGGAGAACGTCCAGCAGGTGTACGGGACTTCGGTGTGGGTGAGGAAGCATCCGACCTCCGGGAGGCCGTATGTGCTGTCACTTGGCAGCCGGGCCGTTGCCTCGAAGTTTCGAGAGAACGGCTCGAAGGCGTCGGGCTTCAAGGTCCACGTGATTTGCGGAGGAGGAAGCGGCGGCCCGGTGTTCCTCCGGCTTCTCGAGGCAGGCTGCAACGTGACGGCAGGGGTCATCAATATCGGCGACACCGACCAGGAAGCGGCCGAGTCGCTGGGGATCGAGTATGTGGAAGACGCTCCTTTCTCACCGGTCTCAGAGGAGGCGAATCAGGCAAATCTCCGGTTCATCGCCGACGCGGACGCCGTCCTGATGGCCGATCTGCCGTTTGGTGCGGGCAACCTGGCAAACCTTCAGGGGGCCGCTCATGCACTCGACCTCGGCAAGCCGGTTGCGGTCGTGGGAGATAGGGCCTCATTCAAGGAGCGGGACTTCACCGGCGGGGAGGTAGTCCGCCTGCTGAATAGCCTTGCGGATCGGGGAATGTCCGTTCTGGAGTCGCTCGAGGCAGTGCCCGATTGGGTTGCCAAAACCCGGATGCAATAGTATAATGAGCCGTTGGCAAAACAAATGGCACGACCGTTTGTCGGTTGTGCCATTCGTGTTCAAGCTTTTCCGAAATGGTTTGTGCCTAGGCGGCTCGAACGACTTTGCCGGCCTTCAGGCACTTGGCGCAGACCCTGAGTCTCTTGGTAGCATCATTATTGGCTACTCGGACGGTCTGCAAGTTGGGCAGCCATCTTCGCTTGGTCTTAGGTGCGCGAAGAGCCCACGACCCGGAATGCTGGTGGCGGATATTCTGGCCGAACTGAGGGCCTTTTCCGCATATATCACATACTCTTGCCATTATGTCGAACCTCCTGGTCTCGTGTACGGGAGAAGCAAAAACCTGACAATAATAGCACAAGCCGGATGGTATTGCAAGCCATGCGCGATGCATCAATCATGAACCTGGTTAAGACCGCGAGGACCCTCAGCCCCGAGGATTCCATCGGAAGGGCTGCGGAGGCCTTGCGCGTCTCGGGGATTTCCAGGCTGCCGATCATCAGCTCCCCGACGGATCGGGGCGGGCCGGGATACGTGGTGGGGGAGATAACCGACGATCTGGTGCTGAAGGCCCTGAGTTCGGGTGACCCGCATGAAGTCGCCGGGAAACAGGTCGGCTCGATCATGTCCAGGGAAGTCGTGAGCCTGAACAGGTTTATGTCCATCGGGCATGCGGCCGAGATCATGAACGACCGCAATCTGCCTATGATGGCGGTCTTGGACGAACACGGCCGGTATATCGGAATCGTCACTCGGACGGACGTTGCGAGCGCGTTGTGCTACACCATAAGGCCGCCGGTGGTCGCAGGAATGGCAACTCCATTGGGCGTTTATCTGACTACGGGTCACTTGAGGGCCGGCGCAGGCGACCTCGGTCTGGTGCTTGCCGGAGTTGCTCTGATGCTCATGAGATATGCCGCAACGGGACTGATCTTCGGAGCGGCATGGCTCGTTGACAAGACCAGTGTACTCGGCCCATGGTCATTGGTGGCGCTGTTGAACTCGCCCTCGATCGGCGTGCCGAACTGGATGGATACCGTGCGGGTGATAATGGTGGGTGCGGCCTTGCCGATCTTCCTGCTCCTCATGAGAGTGCTGCCCCTTTCGGGATACCACGCCGCAGAGCACCAGGTGGTCCATGCGATCGAGAACGGCGAGCCTCTCAAGCCGGCAACTGTCTCGGCCATGCCCAGAGTCCATCCGAGGTGCGGGACGAACATAGTCGCCGGAATCATCGTCTTTCTTATGGTAGCGAGCCTTTTCTCCACCGAAGTGGCAATACTGATTGCGGTATTCGGCCTGGTCTTCGCCTGGAGGGTAATCGGGGGCTTCTTCCAGTATTACGTGACCACAAAGCCGGCGAATGCGAAGCAGCTCGGGAGCGGGATCAAAGCCGGGGAGAGCCTGCTGGAGCAGTATAAGAACAACGCCGGCTACCGGGTCACAGGCTGGCAAAGGATCTGGAATACCGGAATGCCCCAGGTCATGATCGGCGCGGCAGGCGTGTTGGCGCTGCAGGAGATGTTATTCCCGGGATGGTCCGGGCTTTTCTAGGGGGTCAAGATGATTACCAAAGATACGAGCATCGACGAGGCAATGAGGCTATGCCCGAATGCGCCGGAGATTTTCAAGAGGCATGGGATGGCTTGCTGTGCCTGCATGGCGGCATCGGCTGAGACCATAGAAGAAGGCGCGCTGATGCACGAGACTGACGCGCAGGCGATCATTGACGAGTTGAACGCAGACTGCAAGGAGGAGTAGTCCCGCATCACTGATCACTGTTTACTGATCCGGCGGGGTACGTGGGCATGATAAGAGACAAGCTGGCAAAGAGCATCGAGCGGGCGCTCATAGAAGCGCGGGATTCGGGGGAACTCAGTTTCGAGCAGCTTCCCGAGATAGCTCTCGAGCCGCCGAAGAGCAAGGCATTCGGGGACTTCACGACCAACCTGGCGATGGTCCTCGCCTCGGAGGCCCACAAGGCCCCCCGGGAGGTGGCTGAGAAGATAGTGGCGAAGCTCAAGACCGGCGACGGCCTGATCGAGAAGGCGGAGGTCGCCGGGGCGGGGTTCATCAACTTTACCCTGAAACCGGACTGGCTTTATGACATCCTGCGCCAGATAGGCTCCCAGGGGGAGAAGTTCGGGACTTCGGACGTCGGCAAAGGCACAAAGGTCCAGGTGGAGTTCGTCAGCGCCAACCCGAACGGGCCGATCACGGTCGCTCATGGTCGGGGCGGGACCATCGGCGATGTTCTGGCGAGCATTCTCCAGGCGCTCAACTATGACGTCACCCGCGAGTCGTATATCAACGATGCGCCGACCAGCACTCAGATGCAGAACTTCGGCAAGTCGGTTGCTGCCAGATACATGCAGGTGCTCGGGCATGACGTTCCGGTGCCGGAGGACGGCTATCACGGCGAGTACGTGATTGACATTGCCAGAGATATCGTCAAGGAATACGGCGACAAGTTCCTCTCCATGCCGGAGAGCGAGCGTGTCCCCCTGTTCACCAAGCTTGCGGAAGAACAGATGCTGAAGCTCCAGAGATCCGACCTGGAGAAGTTCGGCATCAAGTTCGACGTCTGGTTCTCCGAGGCCGCGCTTCATGAAACAAGCAAGGTCGGGAAGGCCATCGAGCTTCTTAAGGAGCGGGGATACGCACACGAGGAAGGCGGCGCATTATGGCTCAAGTCAACCGCCTTTGGGGACGATAAAGACCGCCCGTTGGTGAGGAGTAACGGCCAACCTACGTATATAGCATCGGATGCGGCATATCACCTTGACAAGTTTCAGCGTGGGTTTGAGAAAGTCATAGATGTCTGGGGGCCGGACCATCACGGGTATGTTGCTCGGACAAAGGCGGCCGTGGCGGCGCTGGGCTGCGACCCCGGCAAGCTGGACATCATCATCTACCAGGCCGTCAGATTGCTCTCCGGCGGCGAGATCGTCATGATGGCGAAAAGGACTGGCGACGTCGTGCTATTGTCCGAGCTTGTGGACGAAGTCGGTCGGGATGCGGCCAGGTTCTTTTTCCTGATGCGCAGCTCGGACACGACCCTGGACTTCGATCTGGAGCTCGCCAAGCAGCAGTCTGCCGAGAATCCGGTTTACTACGTCCAGTATGCGCACGCCCGGATTTGCAGCATTCTGAGGGTGGCAAAGGAGTCGGGCATAAGCGTTCCCTCC
>DASRZD010000151.1:0-3925 GCA_035686805.1 Armatimonadota bacterium | reverse complement strand
GACGAACTTGCCCGCTGCGTCAATGTAGCCGAGCTTGCTGTCCTGGGTAGAGACACTGGCCAATCCGCCGCGGAACGGACGATCTGAGAGGAACTGGAGTTCGATCGCCAGCTTGCCGGCGCGGTCGGCATAGCCCCACAGATTGTCGCGCAGGACGGGCATCCGACCCTCGGAGAACATGCCTGCCAGGTAGAACTCGGCGTCCGAGACCTTCTTCCCCTGCTTATCAATCAGGCAGAATTGGCCGTCCGACTCGAACCTGACGGCGGCGATCCCCTCGGCGAAGGGATTGGCCTCGTAAAATCGGCGTTGGATGACGAACTTGCCGCTGGTATCTATGTAGCCTTCGTTCCCGGAGCGGCCCTGGACGTATGCGAGGCCGTCGGAGAAGCATTCGGCCCAGAAGTATTGAGGTTTGATGACGACTTTGCCTGTTTTGTCTACGTACCCCCACTTTCCGCCGAGCTTGACGGGCGCGAGACCGTCGTTGAAACTCCATGCGCCGTCGAAGGTGGGCTTGATGACCATGCGCGCCTCACGATTGACGAAACCCCATTTTCCACCGACTTTGACGGCGGCGAGTCCCTGGGAAAAAGGGAGAACCGAGTCATAGGAATCCTTGCCAACGAGGCTGCCGGCCTTGTCCACGAATGTCCACTTATCGCCTGTCCGCACTGCGCACAGTCCTTCATAGAACTGTCCGACCTCATCGAATTGGGGGGTGATCACCACGTTCCCCGTGGCATCCATGAAGCCCCACTTGCCGTTGAGCAGCACTGCTCCCATACCCTCGGCGAAATCCTCGGCTCTGTCAAAGCGCGGCTCGATCACGAGCTTGCCTGTGCGATCGATGTAGCTGGCCTTGCCATCTTGGTATACAGGATGCAGTCCCGGAGGCTCAGCCGCGGATGCAATGCAATAGAGGGCCAGCACGAGTATCATGCCGAGTTTCGTAATCTTCATTTCACTTGTTCCTCCGCGATCAACTCCTCGATGATGGGGCGGGCGTAGGACATCAAATCCGACTTCCGCTTGCGGGTGTCATCGCGGGTGTCGAAATACATATCAAGGGCCTTGATGGGGTCCATGGACTCGGTCAAGAGCTTGTTCCGCTGGGCCTGGGAGTCGCGGACGACATCCTTTGTGATCGAGACGACGAGGAACGCCGGGGCGAGCGCCTCCCTGATCTCAGCCTCCCGAACAAGCGCGAGCTTGTCCTGCGGGATGTGATAGAGCAGCTTGACGATGGCATCCCGGACGTCCTCGGGATCAATGGCCTTGAGGATCTTGGCGGTTGGATCCTCAACGTCCGCGTCAACCTCGATCTCGACGAATCGCCTGGCCGGGACGCTGACGAAATCATAGGAAACCCCCGACAGATCGGGGCAGGCAGAGCCTTTCTCGAGCTCGACGAGCACCCACCCCTTCTCCTCATTGCGCTCGCCGAAGTCTGTCCGATCAATGCTCCCGGCATAGACAACCGGCGGGTTCGAGCCTTTGTTCAGATCCTGGAACTTGTGCAAGTGCCCCATGGCAACATAGTCGAACGCGGGGTTGGCGACCGCGCTCACCAGCACCTCCGGCTCGGCGGCGTTGAAGTAGCTCTGGGTGCTGCTGGTCCGGGCATTCTTGATCCAGAAATGGCCGAGAAGCACCGAGGGAATCGCGGAATCGAGCTGCCGGGCCAAATAGTCAATGTACTCGCAGTACTTGGCGATCATAAGGTCGGTGATCTCGGTGATCGTCTTGTCCTTGCAGTCTTCCCTGGAAAGGAGGCTGCTGCGGAGGAGAAACGGCATACCGGCGATCTGAATCGGGCCGGCGGAGGTATCGAGCCGCAGGACCTCGGGCTTGCTGAGTATGTGGACATTGCTCACCCCCAGCGTTCGGTAGATCTCGACTGCGTTCGCCCTGGCTCGGGAATTGGGGACATCGTGATTGCCGGTCACCATGATGACCGGAATTCCCGCGTCCGTGAGGTTCCTGATGCACGAGGCGAACTCCCGCTGCTGGGTCTGATTCGGGTCGCGGGACTTGTAGGCATCGCCGGCGAAGAGCGCGAGATGCACTCCCGCTTCGAGAGCTTTGTCTATCGCTAAGTCGAGCGAGCGTCGAAAGTCCACGAGCCGGGAATTCAGGCCGGTCTCGGGGTCAACCTTGCCGTAAGTTTCGACGCCGAAATGGGCGTCGGCGAAGTGCATGATTTTCATAACGCGTAATGAGTAATCCGTAATGCGTAAGGGGAAGTCCTCTGCCAAGATTATAGCAAAAAACCGGTGGTTATGCCACGGCTCGGAGAGCTAGCACTTGGTTTATGCTTGGCGGGAATTGGGAACACTTCACTGACGAGGAGGGCTTGCATGGAAATCCTGGTCCTGTTCGATAGCAAGGGTGGACATGTTTATGAGCTGGCCAAAGCGATAGCGAAGGGCATCGAGGAAGTGGACGGCATGCAGGTGAGGATGCGCCGCGTGAGGGAAACCACGCCTCTGGAGGTCATCCGAGGCAATGAAGAATGGTCGGAGTTCTATGACTTCAAGATGAAGGAGATCCCCGAGGCTGTTCTGAGCGATCTCGATGAAACGGATGGCCTGGCCATGGGATGCCCCACGAGATATGGGAACATCACCCCTGCGCTGGGCAACTTCCTCGAGAGCTGCGGGCCATTGTGGGTGTCTGGGGCGCTGGTCAACAAGGTTGCAGGCGTCTTCGGCAGCTCCGGTACCATGCATGGCGGCAATGAGACCACTCTCATCAGCATGATGTTCCCCCTCATGCATCTTGGATACGTGATAGTCCCGATGGGCTACACGCATCCTGGGGTCATGGAAACCGACCTGGGCGGGACTCCCTATGGCCCGACGAGCGTCTCCAATAAGGAAAAGCCCGGAGAATTGATCAGCGAAACCGAAGCCGGCGTCGCGAGGGCGTTCGGCAAGCGATTGGCGGAGATCACGAAGAAACTACGAGGTTAACATGCCACTCGTCACCAGCAAGGAGATCATCACCAAAGGCTATCATGAAGGCTACGCGGTCGGCGCGTTCAACGCAGTCAACATGGAGACCGCGCAGGCGATCATTGGGGCGGCGACGGAACTCCGCAGCCCACTAATAATGCAGATCACGCAAACAACGCTGAAGTACACCGAGTTCGATGAACTCGCGGCAATTGCCAAGGTACTCATAGACCGCTCGGGGATACCGGTCGCCCTCCACCTGGATCACGGGCGGACGTATGAAGTCGTGATGAAGTGCCTGAAGCTCGGATTCTCGTCGGTCATGATTGACGGCTCGCTGCGGGAAGATGGGAAGACGCCTCGAACTTATGAGGAGAACATAGCGATTACTCGAAAGGTAATCGAGCCGGCGCATGCCCTGGGCGTGACGGTCGAGGGAGAGATCGGGACTTTGGGCCAGATAGGGACGACTGAAGCGGGCGCTTTGACTGACCCCGATCAGGCTGCTCAATTCGTGGAGGATACGGGAGTTGACACGCTTGCGGTCGCCATTGGGACGACTCACGGGCTGTATCGCGGCAAGCCGTTTATAGACATCGAGCGGCTGAAGGCCATTCGGGCAAAGGTCGGAATTCCCCTTGTCCTACACGGAGGCACCGGCACTCCGGACGATTCCATTCGGGCTGCGATCCAGAACGGCATTGCGAAGATCAACATTGATACGTTCATCCGGGTGGCCTTCTATGAGGCGGTGGGGAAAGTGATAGACGAAGCCCGCAAGCAACATGAGGAGGCCGACAAGAAGGGCGAGCCGAGGAAGTACGACATCCGCAAGATACTTGCGCCTGCTCGCGAGGCGATGAAGGCGGCGGTCGAGGATCGGATGAAGGTCTTCGGCAGCCCGGGAAAGGTATAGGGATGGACGCTGCTGAGCCACGACTGATCGAGACCAAAACCGATTTCCTGGA
>DASRZD010000150.1:0-3406 GCA_035686805.1 Armatimonadota bacterium | reverse complement strand
CGAGTGCTCGTCATCCCGACGAACGAGGAGCTCGCAATCGCTCGCGAGACGGTCCACGTAGTGAGCGGAGAGAACGATAAATGAAGCTCGACCTGTCGGAAATCGCACGCGTCGGAGGAATGCACGCCACTCAGGACATCGAGGAGCCGTGCCCTCAGGATCTCGGCTTCGAATGCACGGGCACGGTCAAGGGCAAGCTGGAGTTTACGAATGCCGGCAGCCTCCTGCTCCTCACCGGAGAGTTCAAGACCGAGCTGAAGCTCCAGTGCAGCCGATGTCTGGTGGACATGACCCTCCCCGTGGAGGCGAAGGTCGAGGAGGAATTCTGCCTGGAGACGATCGGCGACGCCGTCCGCGTGCTTGCGCTGGATGAGGAAGACGTCGAATCCGGGCTTGTGAAGGATAACATGCTTGATATTCAGGAGGTCATCCGCCAGGACCTTCTTCTTGAGTTGCCGATTCGGCCGCTGTGCAGGCCGGATTGTCGGGGGTTGTGTCCTACTTGCGGGGAAAACCTAAATCTGCGAAAATGTGCATGCCCGCCCGCGGAGCCGGAGTCTCCGTTCAAGGTGCTGGGCGAATTGCTGGAAGAGCAAGACAACGATCCATAATGATGAAGACTTTAGACCTTAGACTGTAGACTTTAGCCCCTGGTTACCAGGTCTGCTCTAAAGTCTAATCCCTAAAGTCTAAAGTCCCAAAGAGAGGGTGAATTCTATTGCCGCTGCCAAAGCGAAGACATTCTAGCACACGCGGAGCAAAACGACGGACGCACTACAAACTCGATGCGCCGAACGTCACCGAGTGCCCGCGATGCCACGCGCCGCGCCTGCCGCATCACGTCTGCAGGAGTTGCGGGTTCTACAACGGCCGACTGATACTCGAAGTCAAAGAACGTGAGAAGAAAGCAGAATAGTGCATTGTGCCTGGTGCCTAGTGCCTACAGCACCAAGCACCAAGCACTGAGCACTAGGCACTAAGCACTACGATGAGAATTGCCGTTGATGCGATGGGGGGGGATTTCGCCCCTGTCGAAATAGTCAAGGGGGCGGTCGAGGCCGCCGAGAAGGACGGCATTGATATCGTCCTTGTAGGCGACCGAGATCAGATCAAGGCGGAATTGGCCAAGCATCCGGCCGCTGCCGTTGAGATCATGCACGCCTCGGAGATCGTCCAGATGGACGAGCATCCGGCGAATGCCATTCGCCGAAAGCCCGACTCATCCATAGTTGTCGCCGCCGGCATGGTCGTGAGCGGCGAAGCGGACGCTATCGTGAGCGCAGGGAACACCGGCGCGGCCATGGCGGTCGCCACGCTGAAGCTCGGCCGAATACCTGGAATCGCCCGCCCGGCTATAGCGTCATTCCTTCCTACCAACAAAGGGAAGGCCGTGCTGCTCGACGGCGGCGCGAACGTTGACTGCAGCGTGGACAACCTCCTCCAGTTCGCGGTCATGGGCAGGGAGTATGCCGAGCGGGTGCTGAAGCTGAACAACCCTCGGATCGGCCTGCTTTCGATTGGCGAGGAGCCTTCCAAGGGCAATGAGCTCACGAAGGCGGCTCATGCCCAATTGGCCCAATCTGACTTGCATTTCGTGGGCAATATTGACGGCAAGGACGTGTTTCGTGGAGCGGCGGACGTCATTATCTGCGATGGGTTTGCCGGCAACCTGGTGCTCAAGATCGCCGAGGCGATAGCAGAGTTCTTGCAGAGCAACTTGAAGGAAGAGATCAACAAGAACCCAGTCTACAAACTCGGGGTCCTGATACTCTCTCCGGCATTGAAGCGGGCGAAGAACAGACTGGATTACGCAGAATATGGCGGCGCTCCGCTTCTGGGAGTGAATGGCGTCTGCATCATCAGCCATGGGAGGTCAGACGCCCGGGCGATTAGAAATGCTATTAAGGCGGCTGCTAGCGCCGTCGAGAACAATGTAGTCAAGTTCATAAGCACGACGGTCCAGCAGGATGAGTTCGCCATACTCAACCGCGACCCGAGTGCTAAATGAAACCACGGACTGGTGAATTAATGGTACCCCAATTGCGAGGCGCCGGTATAATCGGCATCGGATCGTATGCTCCACCCAAGGTTCTCACTAACGCTGATCTTGAGAAGATAGTCGAAACAACAGACGAATGGATTCTGACTCGAACCGGTATCCGTGAAAGGCGGGTTGTCAGCGAAGGCGAAGCCGCTTCGGACCTGGCGATCGAGGCGGCGAAGCGCGCCATCGAATCCGCCCGCCTGTCTCCGGAGAAGATTGACTTGGTCATTTGCGCGACCATCACCGGCGACATGCCGTTTCCTTCGACTGCCTGTCTCGTCCAGAACGCCGTAGGTGCGGTCAATGCTGCGGCGTTCGATCTTCAAGCGTGCTGTTCCGGCTGGGTATACTCCCTCTCCGCGGGCAGCCAGTTCATCCGTGCGGGCACTTATGAACACGTTCTGGTAGTAGGCGTGGACGTTCTGTCGAGCGTGACTGACTGGACCGACCGCTCGACCTGCGTTCTCTTCGGCGATGCCGCCGGCGCGGTAGTCCTCGGCCCGACGTCGTCGGACACCGGGGTGCTGTCCTCGTATCTAGGAGCGGACGGCTCGGGCAGCGAACTTCTGAAGATCGAAGCGGGCGGCTCGAAACTCCCGACCACCGAGGAAACGGTCCGGAACCGGAAGCACTTCATCAAGATGGAGGGCCGCGAGGTCTTCAAGTTCTCGGTCCGCGTGATGTGTGAGGCTGCCATCAAAGCCTTGGACATGTGCGGACTCACCCCGGCCGATATTGATCTCTTCGTGCCGCATCAGGCTAACATGCGCATAATCGAGTCTGGGGCGGCTCGGCTCGGCCTTCCCGATGAGAAGGTCTTCACCAATTTGCGGAACTACGGCAACACATCCGCCGCCTCCATACCGCTCGCTCTGGACCAAGCGTACAGATCCGGGAGGGTCAAGGAAGGCGATGTGATCGTGGCTGTCGGCTTCGGAGGAGGCCTGACCTGGGCGGCCACCGTCATCAAGTGGATTCTTCCGTGAGGCGAAACGTCCGACTCGTCCGACGTGTCCGACCGGTCTGACACCAACAATGTCCTTGGAGAACGCAGTATCTATGTCAAAAACCGCATTCGTCTTCCCCGGCCAGGGGGCGCAATATGTGGGCATGGGCAAGGATCTCTACGATCAATTCCCCGAAGCCCGCGAGGTTTTCGATGCCGCCGACAGCATCCTCCGTTTTCCGCTGAGCAAGCTCTGCTTCGAAGGCCCGGAGGAGGAATTGGTGCTGACGGCGAACACTCAGCCGGCGCTGTTTGTAACCAGCATAGCTTGTCTCAGGCTGCTGGAGAAGCGTGATATCAAGCCGGATGTGACCGCCGGTCACAGCATCGGCGAGTACGCCGCCCTTGTGGCGGCC
>DASRZD010000149.1:0-2733 GCA_035686805.1 Armatimonadota bacterium | reverse complement strand
CCAACCCCAGCAAACAGATCATTTTCACCGTCTCCGCTCCCTTCAGATACCGATCTTCGCACGTTCCGCCCGGACCCTGGCAAGCACTTCCTCGTCATTCAGATTGATCCCCAGCACCTTCACGCCTCGCGGCCCGATTCTGATCTCACCCGTTGGACGCTCTAACGTTTGCATGCCGAGCGGCTTGTAGCCGATCATCTCGGTCCAGTCGCTAAGTGTCACCGAATCGCCGGAAAGCTCGATCTCCGGTTCCCACAGGATCGTGCGCCACTCCACTCCCTGCTCGCGATCGGATGGGTTGAAAAGGAAAATGAACCCCCTCCCGTCCACAATGTGCCCCGCGCCGTCTATGGCCTTCCCATCGGGCGGATCGAGGACGTGCTGGTAGGTCACGAGGTAGGTTCGATTGGCTTTGAACCAGGCTGTGCAGGAAAGATGCAAATCGAGCGCTTCCCGCTTCAACATGGCGGGGTCGAATCCCCATTGGTAGTTGAATCGGCAGGCCAGGTACGTGTGGATCCTGTCCCGTAATTGCTCCACCGGGCGGTTTTCGAACCACGCCCATCCGTTGTGTGGAGGCGATATGCAGGCGAACGGCCATACCCACTCCGCCTGGTATGCGGCCGAGCGAGTGATGAGGTCTCCCGCATAGATGTCGTGCCTGCTGAAGAAACGTTCCGCTTCAGCGCGCTGGGGGAACAGCGGGTCCTCGCGGGGTTCGATCTTCGCCTCAGGGAGGATATTGCTCCAGGCCCAGAACTGCCCTTCCCCGAAGTAGACCTGGTTGAAATCGCTCAGGAAATGGATATTCCCCCAGGGCCAATAGGCGCTTCGCGAGATGCTGTTGTGGCAACTGGTGGAGAAGCCGGAGTACCTGGCTCTCACTTTCTCCACGGCCTCGATGGTTTTCTCGGTCACTTGCCGGTCCATGAACAGCCGCCCGATGTTGCTCTTCTCGATCAAGTCCAGAAGGAACTCCGCGTTGTCCGTCGTCCCGTCGTTCATCCATAGGTGAAATGCGAGGCCGTTTGCCCGGTTGAAGTCCCTCAGGGCCGCCCATCCGCCCGGGAAGCGATCCGGCGCCAACTGCCAATCGCCATCATGCCACTGCCAGCCGGCGTCGAGATGGAACTCCTCCAGGCCCATTTTCACCTGTCTTGGCAGCACGTCGAACAGTCGCTGCTGGGTGACCACTCGGTTGTCCACACGAGTCGGCCCTCCCTGCCACAGCCAAAACTGATTCCACTCATAGAGCGACGGCGTATCCTTCTGAACTGAGTAGCGCTCCTGAATGAACCGTCGCAGGTCCAGGAAACCTATCTCCACCGGCCCGTGGAAGGTTTGGATAACGAATGGTCCCAATCGGCCGCTTCGTCGCGTTCGGAATGACGGATTCTGGACCAGAGCGAACTGCCCTTTGGCGATTCGTTCCTGACCGCCGATCTCAGCCACAAACCCCCACATCCCGGTTTCGGTCTTTGGGTCGTAGCAGAGATGATCCGATTCCGCAGTGATCTCGAACCGATGGCGATCGGCGATGTTCGGCTTTCCGTTCGCAAATCCTCTTCCGAAGAGATTCGCCGGCATGATGGGCGAAAACGACGGTTTCACTCTCAGCACCTGGCCGAGGACTGCATCACCCAATTGTGCTTCGAAATCCTGCTCGAGTTGCGGGCGACTCCGGTACAGGCGTGCATGCCAAGTAATCGCTGCCGGAACCCCTTCACCCCTGAACTCGACCTCCAGTTCCGCATAGTCCGGATACTGGTAAGCATCCCATCGAGCGACCCGGAAGTCATCGGATGAACACTGTTCCTTGCCGCTTACGTAGAAGACCTCGCTCGCAGCGGATAGCAGTTCCTCTCCGGTCAGGACGTCTCGAATACTCGTGATCGTCGCCAGGCCCGATTCGTCAATGCTTACACTCATGGCCAGCGCGGCATTCGATAACGTCACCGATTGCCCTTCGCCTTCCGGCCGTGACACGATCTTGGGAATTCCCAGCTCCGCGGGAAAACGGCGGATCTGCTTGGGATTGGTGAGATGAGAGGGAAGAGGCTCATCGCCTGACGAAGCCAATTGAACCATCAACACCAACCCCAGCAGACAGATCGCTCTCATCATGAGCCCATTATACTCATTTTGCCGCCGAAGGAGTAATCTCCGAGTGTGGAGAAGGAATAGGCGGGAGGACCATATGCTTAGAGTGCTTATCATTATTATGCTTGTGATCTCAATCCGGGCGAACGCCGATATCAAAAGCGAAGTCACGAAGGCCAACGCCTCGAACACCGATTACTGGGGCGAGAAGGCGATGGCCCAGCCGAACGGCCCGAGTTACGAGTTCTTCGAGAAGCTCATGCCGCCACTTCGCTATGTGGATACGTCCTTCTTCCACTATCCCATCGTTCTCAGCGCCCCATCCGCCAAAGTCAAGGCCCGGTTCATCAGCAACGGCAGTGCGGTCAATGCCCTCGCTCGGCAGATCAATTGGAGGGGGGAAACCGGCAATCCCGTGACATTCTACCTCGGCGAATGGGGCTCGGTCTTCGGCGCTGACCTGAGTGATCTCCAAGGCCCGAAATACGAGCAAGGCTACCTTCCCATCGTCCAGAATACCTATTGCCGAGGAGACGCCGTCGCGGCCCAGGAGGCCTTTGCGCCTGTAGACTATGCGGATAGCGGCATGGTGTTCGTGCGATTCACAGGCAAGGGCAAGCTGATCGCCCAGAT
>DASRZD010000148.1:0-2584 GCA_035686805.1 Armatimonadota bacterium | reverse complement strand
GCTCGGCAAGCGGACCTCGGCAAAGGCCCGTTGCGGATGCATTCCTGGATGGTGATATGGGGGCGCCGACGCAGATTAACGTTTACTTCGGCGCCCCTTTCTTTTTGTTACTCTTTCGCCTTGTCTTGAAGCAGCTTGATGAATGGAGTAAACAGGTCTATGGGTACGGGGAACAGCATAGTGCTGTTGTTCTCCGCGGCGACTTCCGTAAGCGTCTGAAGGAACCTGAGCTGGATTGCCGCCGGGTTCTTGCTGATCACTTCCGCTGCCATCGCCAGCTTTTCGGATGCCTGATACTCACCTTCTGCGTTGATGACCTTCGCCCGCCGAGATCGCTCGGTCTCCGCCTGGTTCGCCATCGCCCGCTTCATGGTTTCGGGAAGGACGACGTCTCGAACCTCCACGTTGGTCACCTTTATGCCCCAGGGCTCGGTCTGTTCGTCAATGACCGCCTGAAGCTGCTCGTTTATCTTGTCCCTCTCGGAAAGAAGCTCATCGAGCATTGCCTGGCCGATCGTGCTCCGCAGTGTCGTCTGTGCGATCAAGCCCGTCGCCCTCGCGAAGTTCTCAATCTTGAGGACGGCGTCTTCGGGATTCACGATCCGAAAATAGACGACCGCATCCACGGTCACCGGCACGTTGTCCTTTGTCATCATCTCCTGTTTGGGGACGTCCATGGTGACAATCCTCAAATCCATCCGGAACATCTGATCCACGAAGGGTATCAGGAAACGGATACCAGGCGACTTGACGTGACTATAGCGCCCCCACCTGAGGACGACGCCCCGCTCAAACTCCTTGATTATCCTGATCGCCGCCGGTAACAGGATAAAGAAGACGAAAAACAGTACGCCAACTATCACTGCGATTGCACTACCACCCATGTCTGCCTCCTTCGGAATAGTCAATTGTCGATGGTCAACAGGTCAGGCCTTCGGATTCTCCTGTTTCTTTACCCTAAGAAGGAGCTTGTCCATACCTGTGATGCAGACAAGCTCGCCTTTCTTGATCGGCTCGCCCTCGGTGACCGCATTCCACCATGAGCCTTCGGCGAACACTTTGCCTTTCGGCGCTATGTCGGTCCTGGCTTCGGCGACCTGGCCTATCATTCCTTCCTTACCAGTTACTACTTTGGCTCTTTGCGCGCCAATTCCTGCCCCCACGGCAAAAAGAAAGAAAGCCCCGGTGACCGCCGCCATGGTGATGACCAGGGTAACCGAGATCCGGAAAACCGGTGAACGGGTCTCAAACAGGATGAGCGAGCCTATAACAAACGCAATGAGGCCTCCAACGGTCAGTATTCCGTGGCCGGGAAGGAATACGTCGGTTACCAGAAGCGCAATCCCGAGAACGATCAGCAGGACGCCTGCAAGATTGACCGGCAGGACCGCGAACGAGAAGAGCGCAAGGATCAAGGCGATGCCTCCCACAACACCCGGGAAAACCGAGCCGGGGTTTTGAAGCTCGAAGATGATCCCGTAGATCGCGATGAGCATGAGGATATAGGCCACATTCGGGTTGCCGACGACATGGAGGAAACGCTCCCTGAGGCTCGGAGCGATCGTTCTGACATCGGCGTTCCGCGAGTTGATGATGACTACGCGGTTCGCCGTTTGCACCTTGCGGCCGTTGATCTGCTGGAGGAGGTCTTTCTGATCGTCGGCGATAATATCAATCACATTCTGCTTCTTTGCCTCATCCTGGGTGAGGGAGACGCTCTTGCGGACGAAGTCCTCCGCGACCTGCACGTTGCGGCCTCTTTCCTTGGCAATCTTCCTGGCGGAAGCGGCCGCATCGTTCTCCAGCTTCTTAGACATCACCTGGTCGGGCTGCTCGCCGCCGATTGCCACCGGATGGGCTGCGCCGATGTTGGTGGCCGGACTCATTGCTGCGATATTGGCGGCAAGGGCGATGATTGCACCCGCGGAAGCAGCCTTTGCGCCCCGAGGCCAGACGTAGACGACTATCGGCACGTCGCTGGCGAAGAAATCCTTCGTAATCGAGTCCATGGAATCGCCGAGCCCACCGGGAGTATCAATGAGCACGATGAGCGCTTGGGCATCATTTCGCTCGGCTATCTGGATGGAGCGGTGGACGTATAATGCAACCGCCGGCTCGATCGGCCCTTCGATCTGCATTGTATAGACCACAGGCTGCTGAGCCAGAGCCGATGCGCAAAGCAGGATTAGAAGAAATGCGAGAACAAGCTTCATTAGCCGCATGGTAAGCCTTTTTGCGGGTAAAGTCAAGTTAGAAATCGCATCGTGCCCGCTTGATATTCATTGACAAAGCAAGGTTCTTGTTATATAGTTAAAAGGGGTACGTCCACCAGACCCAAGGCACGCAACATTTGGGCCACTTGGGTCGTCAAAGAGAGGGCGTTTGGGGCCGCTCGGGCCCATGCGATTCGAAGGAGGAAAAGGAAAGGTCATGACCACGAAAGGCTACTCTGCAATCATCCTAATACTCATAGCGTTCGCGATGATTGGTCAATCCGGCGCTCAGGCACAGCAACTGAGAATCGGCTTGCCGTCAAAACCAATCACCATGCCGCTTCCGCAACAACCAACTTACCAGCCGCAAC
>DASRZD010000147.1:0-4550 GCA_035686805.1 Armatimonadota bacterium | reverse complement strand
TCTTCGGTGAGGGCCGCGTTCGCCCCCAGATAATGGATGAAGCTCCGCTCGCCGTCCGAGTGCACCATGACCATCGTCCCTGAAGTACCCACATGACGGTCGCGCACAACGTTAGCGGTGCTGATGCCGTATTTCAGGAGGACGCCGATCATGAAGTCCCCCAGGCCGTCCACACCGACTTTTCCTATAATACCCGTGCTGATGCCGATCTTCGCCAGGGCGACCGACGTATTGGCTGCGCATCCGCCGCTGTGAAGCTCGAGCTGGTCAACCAGGGTAAGCTTCCCGCGGTCGGGATACTGATCCACCGGCTTGCCGACGAGATCGGCCACAAGGATGCCGAGACAGGTTACATCAGGCATGGGTATGTCCTTTCACTCAGCGTCGTCCTCGGGCTTGTATTCCTTTTCCGGCTCGAGGATTTCGTACTTCACGAAGACCGCTCGCAGCGCCCTTGTTTCGAGTATGCCGAGCATGCCCATGTACAAGAGCGGCAGCCCCAGGAGCGTCGCTGCGCTGAAGCAAGTAAGCAGAATTATAGCAAGAAACACTCCCGCAGTAAAGCCGGGGTTGTCGAGCGTGAGGAGGAATCCCCGCTTGATGGTCCTGAACGTTCCCGGCCGCTGCTCGATCAGAATGGGGAAGTGGTAGACGGCGCTCATCATCCACAGTATGAGCACGTAGGTCGTCAGTACGCCCAGGATCCTGATGACTATCCCCCCGTGCGTGAGGTAAAACCAGGCGTTCACGACTATCACGAGCGTGAGGAGGAGTTGCACGAGGCCGAGCATCCAGCTTGCCGTGAGGAACTCCTTGAAGCCCCGAATCAGATCGAGGAGCGAAGGCTCATCGCGCGTCACCATGCTCTTTGCCAGATTGAGAACTGCGGCCGTGAGAGGCGAGATGACGAGCACATAGTGTGCGGCAAGCAGCACGATCACCAATACGGGACGGCTCCTCAAGCCGACGATCAGCCCGATTCCGCTGAGGGTTATTCCGAACCAGATGAAGCTGGACATGAGCACGAGGCCCAGGTACTCATACGAATCCCCGAGCCACTTTTTGAGAACCTTGGGCAATGGAGGCATGCGGCTACTCCGGCGTCAGCAGGACTTTGATCGCTTCCCCGCCCTGCGCCGTTTCGAGAGCTTTCACCGCATCGTCGAGCGGGAATCGGTGGGTGATGATGGGCATGACATCAATCTGCTTCGAGGCCAGAAGCTCGATCGCCCGCGAGTGGGTGAACGGGTTCACGAACGATCCGCGGACCGTCAACTCCTTGTAGTAGATGTCATACGGGGATATCTGCGCCTGCTTGTCCGGGCTCACGACCCCGAACTGGAGGACGGTCCCCCCTCGGCGCGCAAGCTTGATTGCCAATTCGGCGGTCTCCAATCGTCCCGCACTCTCGATGACTACGTCCGCACCGACCTTCGTCAACTCGGAGACTTCGCGGGCGATGTCCTGTGGGCCCACTTGTACGTCGGCGCCGAACTGGGCTGCCAGATGGCGCTTGCGCTCATCCGGCTCGCTGACGAGGATATGCCTCGCGCCCGCGATCTTCGCCAGTTGGATGAGCAGCAGGCCGATCGAGCCTCCGCCGAGAACAACGACATTGCTCCCCGGCGTGACGTTCGCGCGGTCAATCCCATGGATGCAGCAGGCGAGCGGCTCGGCCATCGCGGCCTCATCGAGGCTCAGGCTCTCCGGCACTTTGTACGCCTGAACAGCCGGCATTCGGCAGTACTCGGCAAACCCGCCGTCGAAGTTCACTCCGACTGCAGTCAGGTTCTCGCAAAGATGGTCCTCCCCCCGGCGGCAGAAAAAGCAGGTATGATCCACGATATTCGGATCAACGGTCACTCGGTCGCCCACCTGGACATTGGTGACCTTGCTGCCGACCGCCGTCACCGTACCTGAGAGTTCGTGCCCCGGGACGACCGGGAACTTCACCGTATGCTCGCCATGGAAGATATGAATGTCCGTGCCGCAGATTCCGCACGCATGGACCTTCACCAGAGCGTCGTGTTCGCCGACCTCCGGAATAGGGCGATCCTCGATGATCAGGCGATCAGCCTCCTGGAAGACGACTGCCTTCAATGACTTACTCCTGCACCGGGCATGATGTCCAGGCCCCTCAACCGTTGGGTGAGCTCGGCATTGGTCTCCTGGACCAACCCCAGGGCAAGTATGAGCTGATTCTTATCCATCATGGATTTTGCGCTCTTGAGCCTGGTAACATAGTCGCCGGCATCCATCCTCTTCTGCTCGGCCCTGTCAATGGTCTTCTGCAACTCCTGGATTGCCTCAGCCACGACCTCGACCGGGAGGAACTCCTGGGGTGTCAGGCCTTGCACGAGGAGCGGCTCTTCGCCGACGGCTATCTCCACCCGGCCTTTCTTGGGATTGACATCGGTTCGAACACCGGATATATCGGTGACTGCGGTGGGCAACTGGGAGACGATGTGGATTACCTGCGGACCTTTCAGCGACCAGATGTATATATCGTGGTTCCCTCCGGGGATATCTACCACATATCCGGCGAATCCCTGACCTGCATACAGATTGCTCGCGGTCATCACCGAAGGAAGCCACCACGAACCATTGGAAAGCCGCCGCATGCCGGCGTTGGCGACCCCCTGCGGGTAGTAGATCGCCTGAGGCCGATAGCCGGCGTAGTGGGCATCATCCGCGGCGAGCGATGAGTACTCGGCCAGCCAGGTGATCAGGTTCGCGCCGTTGATCCCATCCTCATCCTTTACGATGAATCCCTTGGCACCAAGGTCTCTGGGAAGATTGATGGCGCCGAACAGGTCCTCTCTCGAGGTGAAAGCGTTTCCGGAAGGCTTGAGTCTGGCTATGAGCCATGTATTCCGGGACGATTGATCGGCCATGGAGAACGCCTCTCCTGCGCTGATCCCGGCTTTGTCTCCGGGGCTTGCCAGGCCGTCGAACCCGATGGGGCCGATCGTCTGGAAGCAAGCCTGAAGTCCGGTTGCTGTGAAGACAACGGGAACGTCGGCTGCCGTGCGCTTCACGACATCAGCCATAGAATCCATGTAAGAGCGAAGGGAAGAGGCTCGAAACTCTTCCATATCCAGCCAGATAGCGGATTTGGTGGCATCAACCGGATAGTTCTGGCCGCTGCCGTCATTATGCGCAAGCGGCGCTCCCCTGCCCTTTCGCCACAATGGAATCAGCTTCGAAGCTTCATCGAAATTCGCTATGTCATGCTGAAGGACTCCCCAGGCGATCGTCAGGTCTCCGACCGAGTTGTACTTCCTGGAGAGCCAGGCGGCATACTCAAATCGAAAAGCGGACGAAACGGGCACCAGGCTCTCGGCCTGTCCGCGAATCCCCAAGTCCTCGGTGAATGGGTCCTTGAGAAATCGGAGGCCTTTGCCAAACTTGATCTGCTTGAGATACCAGACCAATCGGTCTCGATGGTTCTCGAAATCGGTCCACACGTCGAACAAACCGCCGTCGGCGGGGGTCACCGATTTCTGTGGGTACAGAAGCACCACATGCTCTCCCGGGGATCGAAGGGCGACGTGGATGGTCACCCGGCCGTCCGTGACAGCTTCCTGGCCGGTGCTTCTGACTTCGCCGGTTCGGGCGTCGCAGACGGCATAAAGAACCGAAGTAGCTCCTGGGAACGTGTAGCTGAAGTCGCCCGAGGCCTGAACTCCTGCGCTGCGATTGACGGTAGGCTCGATGAGGTAGCCGGGCAGAGGTGCATACTCAGGGTCATAAAGCTGTATGCCGTAGCGGAGGTCATTGGCCTCCAGGAGATCTATGATCTTCTGAAATGCCTCCGCCGGCACGGTTGAAATGGCCTTGCTCGGCCTGATGACGATGTCATTCGCCCCCGCAAGCTTGAAGGAAAGGATATCCTCCGTGTCGGCAGTCAGGTTGGCGTCCGTCTGCTCCCCCAGGTATCGAGGCTGAAACTGGAGTGCGAACGGTATATACGGCTTGCCTTCCCAGTTCAGGACGTGCGCGTGGTCAATCGTCCAGGGATGGACTCCGCCATCGCGATCCTTGAACGTTCCGGCGAAAGAGACAGCCGGCGCCAGGAGGGCTATGAAAACGAATAAAGCCTGTTTTCTCATGTGCTACATTCTTTCCGGCGCGCTGATGCCAAGCAGGCTGAGGGTGTTCGCCAGGACGGTCCTTGTGGAATCCACGAGCACCAGCCTGGCCCCTGTAAGGGCCTTTTCCTCGCTCACAACCCGGCATTCCGTATAGAACTTGTGAAAGACCGCGGCCAAGTCTTGCGCGTACCTTGTCAACCTGTGCGGCTCGTAAGATGCCCCCGCCTCGGCAATCAAGTCAGGCAGCTCCGCCAGCTTCTTGATCAAATCAATCTCAGCATCATGGTTCAGCAACGAGAGATCGGCATCGCCTGCGGAGGGAACGCTTATGCCCGACTCCTTTGCCACCCTCAGAATGCTGCAAATCCGGGCGTGCGCATACTGGACGTAGTAAACCGGATTCTCGGCAGACTGCTGCTTGGCGAGCTCCAGATCGAAGTCCAGGGTCGTGTCCGA
>DASRZD010000146.1:0-2373 GCA_035686805.1 Armatimonadota bacterium | reverse complement strand
ATAATACTCCTTTCCCTCGATTGTCCGCCACTTCGCATGACCGCCCTCCGGCGGGAGCCGCCGCTCGATCGCTATGAGGTCGGACGGCCAGGCGTAGTTGATGTTATAGTCCTTCTGGTCACTGATGCCGGAGTTCATCATCACAACCGTCTCGGGCTGCAGTTCGGAGATGTGCCGATAGAGGAACGTCCGGTATCCCCGGCCGAGGAGCCCGGGAATATCAATCCACATCTCCGCAATCGGGCCGTATCTGGTGAGGAGTTCGGTGACCTGCGAGGTCATGTAGCCATGGTAGAGGGAGGTCGTGAAGGGCTTGCCGGGCCGGCCCGAGCCCCACATATTGCTCTCCAGCTTCGTGTGATTGTCCCAGGAGCAATAATAGAGGCCGGGCTTGATGCCCCGTTTCTCGCATGACTTGACGAACGCTGCCACAACGTCGGTCTTATCGCCGCTGTTCGCCACCGTATAATCCGTCTGATCGCTGGGCCACAGGCAGTGTCCTGCCACGTGCTTTGCGGTCAGAACGGCATACTTCATGCCAACGTCTCGGGCAACCGAGATCCATTGGTCGGTGCCCAGGCGGTCGGGGGCATAGGCCGTTGGAGGAGCAGTGCCGTCCGGCAGTTCCATCCCGAGAAACGTGCTCATGCCGAAATGGATGAACATCCCGTATTCGAGGGCTTCCCACTTCCTCAACTGCCCGATACTGAGCCTCTGAGCGCCCTTCTTGCCCCTAGCCTCGGCCGTACCGATCGAGATTCCCCCAAGACTTGCACCGGCGGCAAGACCTATACCGGCTTTAAGTAAAGACCGCCTGCTTACAGGTTTTCCCATCTGTGTAATCCGCCTCTTTCTGTGCTATCTGTGTTTTCCGCAAAGGTCTACTCGTTTGCCGTCGCCATCCGACTCATAGCACGCAAGCACCAGCCCCAGGACATCGCGCCCTTCTTCGGCGGTGGCGATGGGTGGGCGCTTGCCATGGAGGAAATCGGCCAATGGGCCGGCGAGGTTCGCAATCCGCTCGCCTTGACCATTGATCTCCGGGAGGTCGCTGATCGTCCAGCCCTTGCCATGAAGATACCATTTGAGTTGAGGAGCATCAGGCGGGCGAACGCTATTGCTTGGGCCGTCGCCGTAGTTGCCGATGATGATGCCGTTCTCGCATAGTATCTCCAGCGTATTCTCCCCCGCAACTGCCACGAAAGAGCATGAGACCTCGGCAAACTTGCCGTCGGGATAGCGGAAGACTGCGATGGCATTGTCATTCGGGATTTTGGGGTTGAGAAGCGTGCCCAGCTCGCACATGACGCTCGACGGCTTCCCCAGCAGCCAGTAGATAAAGTCAATTGGGTGGGCGGCATCGTCGGCGAAGATATCGCGATTAAGCTCCGGCTTCACATGCCACATGTTCTGAAAATCCTTCATGTGCTGAGTCGCCAGGCAGTGTCTCCGCCGAACTTGGAAGACGCGCCCGAACTCACTACCCTCCATGAGCGCCTTCGCCTGGAGATTGAACCTCTCGACCCGCATCTGCCAGGCAAGGGTGAACGGCACGCCCGACTGATTCACGGCGTTTACAATTCGGTCGGCCTGCGCCATGGTCAGGGCGATGGGCTTCTGGACGATGATTGCCTTCCCCGCCTCCGCCGCCCGCTCGACGAGATCGGCGTGCATGGAGGTCTCGGCAGCTATGACGACCGCCTCGATATCCGAGTCCAGCAGCGCCTCGACCGACTCAGCCCTGTCTATGCCGAAGCTCGTGCAATTCGCCTCCGCCCGAGCGGCGTCATGATCCCACCCGGCGACGACGTTGATTCCCATCTCCGGCTGATCCCGCCAGCGACTGATGTACATCCCCACGTGCCCATGGGCGAAACCAAGAATACCTATGTTCATGCTATACCTCGAAAGCGGAGTATTGGAGTGTTGGAGTGATGAAGTACTGGACACACCCCGGGTTCCCGCCCACTACTCATTACTCCTTTGCACGGTGAACTCCTGCGCTTGACGGCTTCGCAAAATCCGAGTATTCTCTGAGAAAGAATAATGATTCAGAAAGAGGTTCAGCCATGGGTGAGAAGTCTCCGAAGAAGGAATTGAAGGCGCCGAAGAAGAGCATCAAAGAGAAGCGTAAGGAAAAGCAGGAGAAGAAGGCGGCAAAGGGAACGTCCACGTACTAGACGCCCCTTCTGAGCCGCACGAAGAGAAAAGATATCGCCATGGTGAGAAGAAGCATTCTGTTCACCGCAGGGTTCTTGTTTGCCTGTGCAATCGGGGCTCGTGCGGACGCTTCTCAACCGATGCCCGTCAGATACACATGGGTAGCTGCCGAGAATCGCCGGTTCACCGATGAGGAGATCAAGCGCCTCGCCT
>DASRZD010000145.1:0-3200 GCA_035686805.1 Armatimonadota bacterium | reverse complement strand
ATTCCTCCTCGAAGACCCCACCCCCCAGGAGATGGCTCAGCTCGCAATGGACCTTCCAGGGACCCAGCGCCTGACGAAAGAGGAAAAGCGCGCGTGGCTGGATAAGCTTACCGGCGTATCACTCGGCTCGGACGCCTACTTCCCATTCCGCGACAGCATTGATCGGGCGAGCCGCAGCGGGGTGAAGTATATCGCCGAACCGGGAGGTTCGAATCGGGATGAGGAAGTGATCGCCGCCGCGAATGAATATGGCATGGCGATGGCGTTCACCGGCATAAGGCTGTTCCACCACTAATGGGCTATTTCTATGCAATCCTGGCGCTGGTCGCCTTCGCGGTCCTTGGCATCAGCTACAAGATGTCCGATGTGCTGCGGTGCGATAAGTCGCAGGCCAACTTCTTCCTTTTCTTGTTCGCCGAAGGGTTCATGCTCGGCTGGGTGCTTATCGGCCGGCCTGAGCCCATTACCTGGAGCTCAATTGGGTTCGGGATTTCGTTGGGGCTGGCGATCTTCCTGAGCATTGTCCTTTTTCGGCGAGCAATCGCCTTGGGACGGATCTCGATCTCTTGGACGATTATCAACCTCGCCCTGATTGCGCCCGTCCTCGCATCCGTGACCGTCTGGCATGAGACCCCCAGCCCAAGGCATTGCCTGGGATTCGCCCTCACATTGGCCGCCATCGTACTCCTGGGGATTGATATGGGGAGGGCAGGGGAGTGACCTACCGGCGGCTGATGCTGATCTCGTTTGTCCTCAACTGCTTCCTCGCGACCGCCACCAAGGCGATCAGCGAGTTCGGCATGACGCGCTCAATCCCCATGGTTCTCCTGGTGATGTATGGCCTGGGTACCTTGCTGGCCTTCGGAGCAATGACAAAGAAGCGGATTGAGGCCAGGAGCCTGTGGATCGGGCTTATGGGCGGTTTCGGGACGGCCGTCGGAATGGGTTCCAACATGACTGCCGCATCCATCCTCCCTGGCTATCAGGTCTTCCCACTGGTCAACGGCGGCACGCTCCTTCTGGTGGCGCTGGCAGGGCGGCTGGTCTTCCGCGAGCGCATCGGGCCTTACGGCGTGGCAGGAATCATGGCCGGGATTGCGGCAATCATCTTGCTTAGTACCTGAACAGACACAATCCCAAGGCTATTTTCGCCGGCGAAGCATCCGTCCAAGTCCCGTAAGTCCAAGACCTAGCGCCAGTAGACTCGACGGTTCGGGTACCGGAGTCAGGAGATACGCCTTGGTATGCCAGCTAGCATCCCTCGCGGTAGCAACTATCTGACTGTTGTCATTAACTCCCCATGCGATATTAAGCTGGTAACCCGAAGCTATGGGAGTATCCAGCAGCGTATTCAGGTCCACTATACCTACGCCTTGCCACCAGGAGAATGCCTTATACGCTTGAGATCCGCTGCCGACAGTCAGGCATCCTACGATCTGACCTGTCTCGCTGAGTCCGCCGAGAACTACGCTCGTAGCGCCGACCGGCATTCCGAGGTCTACCATCCCGATAGTGTCACGCCATATGAATCCTCTATTCCCGGAGCTACCCGCAACGGTGCCTGAGTCATTTACATAGCCAGCCGTACTGGTGGTGGTCCCCGGAAGAACACCGAGGTCTTGTATGCCGCCCTGCTGTGTCCATCTGTAGGCCCGGTTACTTCCCGAGACCGTATAATGACCTACGATGTGACCATGATTGTTGATGTCTGCCCCCAAGCCGGATTGGCTGAAGAGCTGTGTCATACCTGTCGCTTCCGTCCATAGGAATGGGTGGCCTGCACTGGTCCCTACAACCTCGCCAGCATCGTTTATACCCCCGCCTCTGCTGTCACCGCCCAGCGTGCCCAAATCAAGGAAACCTGAGCCCGGTGTCCACCTGAACGCGCGGGCAGGATAGGTGGTCTCGCTCTCTATCGTATAACTCGTGCCGACGATCTGGCTGCTTGGGTTGATCTCAGTCACGAATGTTTGGTAGTAATATCCCGGAAGAAATCCAAGTTCCTCGGGCGTGGTACTGCCGGCGTTCCAGCGCGCTGCAACCAAGGTGTAGGAACTATTTCGGCTATAGCCTGCAATCTCGCCGGCATTGTTGATATCTGTTGGGTGCGGGCATTCGAGCCCTGGGCCCAGTGGGTTCAGCTCAGTTGCCCGATAGAAGGGCACTGCACAGAAAGCGGCGGCGCACATACATAGCAGGACGAAAGCAAGGAATACTGATTGAATGCAGTGAGGCAAAGCAGTTGTGCGAAAATGGCGGCGAGTTCTCATCTTCTTTTCCTTCCAAGTCTGCCCTCTTACGGGCCTTTCGCTGAAGATAGATTCTGTCTTTCGGTAAACCAAATGTCGCTGGTGAGGCTTGCGATCTATAATACAGTATACAAGCGCTTACGTGTCGTGTCAAGGCTTATCTCAAAAAAGTTCGCTGCCAATGCAAAAAAACAGGTAATTATGCCAGTGTGCGCCCCATTGCAGAAGGGTCAGAGGAATCCTTGCCAGGATTGCGGCAATTGTTCTATTGAGTACTTAGAGCGGAGACACTATGCGATACTTGCTTGCCATTCTGCTGCTGACCCTGCCTGCCTTCGCGAGCGACACCTTGATCTTCAAGGGCGACAAGACGGTGACCCTCGACTCGCCTACTAAGACTATCGAGTTCCCGGCCGAGGACTTCGCTCGAAGGGCCGGGCAAATAGAGTTCGACTTCAAGCTCAGCAAGCCCCTTGCTCCGGACAAGGCGATCTGGTGCTTGTTCTCCGACATCGGCGCGGCCAGCTCGCACTGGGGAGCGATCAACGTTCACTGGCGCGATAAGGGCGGCAAGCTGGAGTATGCCATCTTCGACGGCGGCGCTCATCACTGGTGCTACTCCAAGACCACCGACTGGGAAGTAGGTCGCTCGTATCACCTGGACCTGGTTTACGGGCCGGATGGCATGCGCCTGGAGGTTGATGGGCAGGTCGAGGATACCAATCCATACACGGGCGGGCTGGCAAAGACGGGGAAGAAGCTTGGGTGGTATGACGGTTACAATGAGTCTGCTCCCGTCACGGTGGATAACTTCCGCACCTACCGCACGAGTACATATGGACTCGATCTTTCCGAGCCAGTGATCAGCCCGAATGGGGATGGCCTCTTCGACGACTGTACGATCAACTATGAAGTCGCGGATGATGCCGACATGTCCCTGGATATCCTCGG
>DASRZD010000144.1:0-3093 GCA_035686805.1 Armatimonadota bacterium | reverse complement strand
GAAGTTGTACATCAATTCCTGGCCGATGGGGCCGCCCGGGTCACTGCCGCTGTCCCAATCGGAGATCGTCAACTTCGCCGTTGTTCCTTTGGCACGGAACACGCGCCAGTGATAGACCATGAATGCCTTGTAGGCATCATTGAACTTGCCCAGGTGGTGGGAGTAGCAGTTGTTCATCACCTGGTCGAAGCATTTCTCAGCCACCAACTCGGCGTTGTCTACGTTGATGGATACGGCGTGTCGCTCCGGGCTGACGGACCGCTCCTTAATCATATCCTGGTAGTCGCCGGTGAACATCTTCAATGAGTAGAGCCTGCCGGGCTTCAGGTTTCGTATCTCCTGGGAGAATGAATTGGGCCTCTTCGCACTCCGCCTTGCCAAAAGGAAGTTGTCCCCTCGCGCGGTCTGGGGATATCGGCCCTGCAGCCAGCTCCATCCGTCCATATGCCCCGTCTTGATGCTCCCTGCCTCGGCCGGCGACGTGGTCCATCCGTTCAAGCCGTCGTCGAAGTCCGGATTCGTGAGGTGATCCAAGTGGTATTTGAACCCGAGACCGTCGGAGAGCATATCCTTCTTGCCCTCGATGCAATAATGCCGGAACAGCCTGCCGGACCAGCGCACGGTTTCCTCATCCGCATATGGCGACAAGTAATACATGAACCCATACAGCCCTGAGAAAGCCGGATCATTCGCCAGAGCGTGCATTTGCCTGTCGAGGAAGACCTTGAAGTCAACGGTCGGGTCTACGTCCAGACTCTCGGGCGGCTGTGACATGTAGCCGAGCGTGGCTATGAGGTGTTGGTGGGCGTTCGGGATAGCCTTGTCCCAGGCGACCACCTCGTCTCTCATCCACTGGAAGGCACTGTCGGCCTCCGCTTCGGTGGGCGTCTCTGATAGGTAGAGCTCGAGGGCGATCTTCCCGCCATGCCTCATCAGGGATTGCGCAAAAGCCCTGCTGCGCTCTCCCGCATACATTGGCGGCCCGGCAGTCCACGCGTAGAACACCTTGTTCTTGCACTTCTCGTCGCGGTAGATCCTGTCAATCGCCTCAGACCAGCCCTCGAACCTGGGATCGTCTTCACCCCATACGAATTCGTCAACGATGATTCCGTCTATCATTGGATGTTTGAAGCCCGGGTGCTCGTGCCAATACTTATAGGACTGATCCACGATAGGGGTTGGGTCATTCACATTGCCCGGAACGCTCGCGGCAAAGACCCACTTCCCGCCCCGCGTCTTCCATTCCTCTATCTGAGGGACGTGCTTCTCCACTATGAAGTCCGAGGCAACTATGCAGTTCACATTCCGAAGAACGTGCTTCTGCAGGAATTCCCAGTCGTACGCTCCGTATTGCGACACGTGAGGGCCGCCGGGATACTGGCAGTAGAACAACTCGGGTACGGAGCGTACCACAATCGCATCAAGAGAGGATCTCCCTTCGCACCGAGCTTTGATCGTGTGCTTTCCCTTCGACAGGTAACGCATCGCCTCAAGGTCGCCGATGCCCTTCGCATTGTGAGTGATGATTGAGGGAATCGAGTCAACGGTTACCGACACCGGGTCTCCGCCCTTGATCTCGGCCGTGCTCCGGAAAAAGACCCAACCCTCATGGGGATTGGTAAAGCTCCACTCGCAGCGGCCCTCAACGTCTGGGGACTTCTTGCTTAGGAGTTCGATGACCATGTTGTTCAAAGTCCTCATGCCCGGCCTCCGATTGGAAATGCTCGTGGTTGCTGCTTCGTTCCTTGCGTTGGCGCCCACAGCCGTGCACGATACCGCAGACAGGATCAGCAACCCGATGATCTTGTGGACTGAACGTATCATGGCTCATGCTTTCTCCCAAAGTCGCCGAAACACCTCCGCTCCATGCGGAAGACTTCGATTCCGGAGTCCGCCGTCTTGTGTTTGGCTATCTCCGGGCGCAGATGACGCAGGATCGGCGCTCGGACACCGGCTAGCTCCGCTACAAGGTGGAGATGCGGAACGGCAGTATTATAGGCGTGCATAGCAGACGAGCGCTTGATGGTTGGCTCCCCGGACTCTAGGACTGGGCGACATAAGGCGGCCAGACGATCAAGGTCGGAGTCCAATCCGCTGGTCTGCCGTCTGATTCACCGGTTGACATTCGGCCAATATCGTGTATAATAGATGAGATTGCGCGTCAGGAATAGGAGTTGCTTCGTGCGTTCACCGCCTCATGCACTGATCCTGGCCCTGCTGGTTCTCGCCTCCTCTGCTTTCGCACAGACCACTTCGACTCGGACCTCTACAACCGTCTTTGATCTTCAGGCGGCTCTTGGGACGATTGCGCTGGATTCGGGCACCCAGTACGTCTCAGGAACCGGCGTCCGCCTTACGTCTTCCTCGACGAGCGGTACGGCGAGTTTCGCGGGAACAAACGCCCCTTTCCTGGTAAACAACGTGGTGCCGTCCTGGAACCTGGATCTGCCGGCGGACTCCGGAGCGCGAATGCAGGTCCGGGCGGTGAACGGCGGCACCTCTACGATCTGGTATGAGGTGGCCCGGATAGGATACATTCCCGGTGGCATCAGTCGTCCCAAGAGCGATGGCTACGGTTACATTGACCAAGATACTCTCAAGCTATCTGCCCCCTGGCCTCGGATCGAATATCGAGTGACACTCTATGCAAAAAAGACCGGCCTGACGCCGACCCTGCGTCTGATGTCGCTCTGCTATGCGGATACGGGTACATTGATATCCTACTCGCCGCTGCCCGGCCCGGGAGTCACAACGTCTTTGCCTGTGCCCTGGCGCTCGCAATACTGGGTCCCACAGATCGGCGGCATCATCTGTGGTCCCACTTCACTCTCCATGGCCGAGGACTACTATGGCTGCAACCTGCCCACCGAGACCGTCGCCGCCGACTGCTATGACAGCTACAATGGCATTTACGGCAACTGGCCGTTCATCGCACAGGGGGCGGCCAAGCACGGGTTCAAAGCATATACATTTCGTGCCAATGGCCAGCAGCCCCTGAGGGATCAGTTCGCGGCCGGAAATGCCGTGATCATGAGCATGGCCTACAGCGCGGGCGAACTCACCAACTCCCCAATTTCCTCCACAAACGGGCAT
>DASRZD010000143.1:0-12880 GCA_035686805.1 Armatimonadota bacterium | reverse complement strand
CGAACCATCCCCTTCATGATCGAGATGGGCCGGGAGATGGAGGAGCTCTGCCCAAATGTCCAGTTCCTCAACTACGTCAACCCGATGGCCATGAACACCATGGCGATGCTGAAGGGAACGAGCATCCGAACCGTCGGCCTGTGCCATGGCATCCAGGGGACGGCCTGGTGTCTCTCGCATTTCCTGCAGATCCCACTGGAAGATATCAACTTCATAGCGGCCGGTGTCAATCATCTTGCGTTCTTCATCAAACTGGAGCGCCAAGGGGAAGACCTTTATCCTCGGCTCAGGGAGATCATCGAAAGCCCCGATTGGGGCAATCATGAGCGCGTGCGCATGGAGCTTTTCAAGCGATTTGGGTACTTCGGCGGTGAATCGAGCGAGCATGCGGCGGAGTATGTGCCCTATTTCATCCGCCGAGATCGGGAGGACTTGATCGAGCGGTTCGGCATCCCGATAGATGAGTATATCCGCCGATGTGAGTCCCAGAATGCTCATTGGGAGAAGACTCGCGATCAGATGACGGGCGATGAGAAGATAGAGGTCCGTCGCAGCGCGGAGTACGGCTCGCTCATCATCCACTCGATGGAGACGGATGCCAAGCGCGTGATCTATGGGAATGTGCTCAATCATGGTCATATCACCAATCTGCCGGATCGGTGCTGCGTGGAGGTACCCTGCCTGGTGGACCGGAACGGCGTCCAGCCGACGTATGTCGGCGATCTGCCGCCCCAGATCGCAGCGCTCGTTCGGACGAACGTCAATGTCCAGGAGTTGACGGTCGAGGCGGCCCTCACCGGCAAGAGGGAGCATATCTATCATGCCGCCATGCTCGACCCTCATGCCTCCGCCGAGCTGACGATTGATGAGATCTACTCCCTGGTGGACGATCTGATCGAGGAGCATGGAGACATGCTCTCCAAATACACATAAGTCCCACATGACCCATAGGCAATTGGTCGAGGAGTCGCCATGAATATAGACCGCTATCCTGAGAACCCGCTTGTGACCCCAACGGACGTCCCTCCGTCTCGGGAGGACCTGGAGGTCGTATGCGTGTTCAATGCAGGCGTCGCCCGGTACAAGGACGAAGTCATCCTCCTCATGCGAGTCGCAGAGCGGGGAACAAACGACTCATCGGTCGTGCGAGTACCGGTATTCGAGTCTTCCGGTTTGTGCATTCGCGAATTCGACAGATCTGATCCGCGGAACGATTTCTCCGACCCGAGAATAATCAAGACGCCCGAAGGGATTCTTCTCACCACCATCTCTCATCTGAGGATCGCCCGCAGCAAGGATGGCAGGCATTTCACTGTTGATCCTAAACCCGCCCTCTTCCCCAATCGGGAGTCGGAGGCCTACGGCCTGGAAGACCCTCGGATAACGGAGATTGGCGGGATATACTACATCCACTACAAGAGCGTCTCGCCCCTCGGAATCTGCGTCAGCCTGGCGGTGACCAGGGATTTCGAGGCTTTCGAGAAGAAGGGCATCATCTTCGGCCCTGAGAATACGGACGTCTGCATCTTCCCGGAGAAGGTCGGCGGGAGGTATGTCGCGCTCCATCGGCCCGTGTCGGGGTTCGCCGGCTCGCCGAACATGTGGATTGCCTACAGCCCGGACCTCCTCTACTGGGGGGATCACCGATTCCTCATGGGGGTCAATCGCGCGTCATGGGATAGCGAGCGAGTAGGGGGTGGGGCGGTGCCCGTCAAGACCGACCGGGGCTGGCTGGAGATCTATCACGCCGCCGACTTCGAGGGTCGCTACTGCCTGGGGGCGGTTCTCCTCGACCTCGACGAGCCTCACAAGATCATCGCCCGCGGCAAGGAGCCTATCTTTGTACCCGAGGCGGAGTACGAGACGACCGGCTTCGTCCCGAACGTCGTCTTCACCTGCGGAGCATTGGTTGATGGGGACAGTGTGAGTATTTATTACGGCGCGGCGGATACGGTGATCGCGGGAGCGGATATGAGTATCAGCGAGATTCTGGAGACTTTAGACGCTAGACTTTAGACTCCAGCCCCCGTTTCCAGGGCCTTTCCTAAAGTCTAAAGTCTGAAGTCTGGAGTCTGGGTTAGTCCACCGGGAATGTGGCAGTGAACGTGCTTCCCACGCCCGGCTCGCTGTCCACCCAGATACTCCCCCCGTGAGCCTCAGTCACCAGCTTGCAGAATGTCAGTCCCAGGCCGGAGGATGATCGCTTCCTCGACTTGGCCGATTCCACCTGCACGAACTTGTCGAAAATCTTGTGATGGTATTCCTTCGGGATGCCCTCGCCCGTGTCGCTGATGCTGAACTGGACTTCCTTCAGGACCGGCTGGAATCTCGCGTGCAGTGAGATTCGTCCGCCTTCGGGCGTATGCTGAGCGGCATTACTCAGCAGGTTAACGAGTATCCTCACCACGCGGTTCCTATCCACAACCAGGTCCGGCAGTTTCCCATTAACCTCGGCGCTCAGTTGGACCTTTCCATGCCAGGCGAGCATCCCTGCCTGCTTCACCGCCAGCTCAACCAACTCTGCCACAGGCACTCGCACCTTCTTCAGATTGACCTTCTGCTCCTCTATCTTGCTGATATCGAGCAGATCCTCCACCATCTGCACCAGTTGGTGAGTGCTGGAATAAGCCAGTTCCAGGCACTTCGCATCCTTCGGGGCGAGTTGGCCCATCGCCTCAGTAAGGTTTTCGAGCGATCCCAGGACGACGGTCAGAGGCACTCGCATATCGTGGACTATCATGTCGGTCAGGTCTTTCTTCAGCCGGTCGGATTCCCTTAGCTGCTGATATGCCTGCGTCAGCTCGCGGTTCTTCTGACGAACGGCGATCCCATTCTCCATCGCAAGGGACGCTCGGCTCGCAAGCTGCATCAGGATGTCCAGTGTATCGCTTCCGTTCTTGCCTGCAACTCGCTTGGCTTCATAGCGGCAGATGCGATCGCCCAGTCCCCAGCAGTTGATCTCCACAACCTTGAATCTTCCCCCTAGCACCTGCTCCAGGCCGCTTGCGATGAAGCCCGCCTCGAAATGACATAGCGGCTCGCCGATATTGGGGACGCCCGAACAGGTGACGCACTCGGCATTGCTCAGGATCACACGGTCGTCCGCCTGTTCATCGATCGTTGTTCTTCCTATTGATAAGTCCTCGAGAGTGCTGAGCAGGGAAGGGATGCTCTGTATGCCCATTTTCTTCGCCACCGATCGGCCTATCACGCTGAGAAGGGCCGCTGAAATACGGGATCCGAGGACTTCCCTGAATGCCAGCAGCCGAATGGAACGATACAGTTTAATGGGCACGTTGTCGCCCAGAGTGGGGCGATCAAACTTGAAGATTTCGGGAATATCCAGGGGGTGCTGAGTTCGCGTATCTTGCAGGCTCTCATGGATGATCTGGAGAGCTTGCTTCCTGAGGGTCGCGAGTTCGCTGCCGGTGACAGGTTCCGGTACGTCGTGTTCTCTCATGGCCGTCCATTGGCGTAAAATGGGATTCCGAATGTGCAACCGGAATGCGAAAAGGTACTGCAGCGCCTAACCTCCAGAATATCACAAATATGCCAAAAAGACAATGCCTTTGTGTCGAATAAGTGAACTATTTCGGCCTGAAACCGATAAACCCCCCAAAGGTAGGATTCCGCCAATCCTAATAGTCCGGCGAACATCGGCCTGTCCTTCACCTCCCCGCGAATGACGCAAAGCCCGCACCCGTCGCACGTCTTGATCACTTCCCGGAGTACCTTCGCCATGATTGCTCCCTTCAAAGTGGTCTCCACATAATTGTAGCCGCAGATAGCGCGAGGATCCTTGATCTGAGTCAAGAACGGCGGAAAAATCGGGGATTATCTTCGTCCTACGTAGTACCGCACATTCGTAGTGACGACATCGGGGACGAAGAGCAGGCGGAATTTCAGCATCAAGCCCGACTGGTTGTGCAGCAGCCGGTGCCACCACTTGGGAGCGACGAACTCGGGGATGATCACCGTAACCACATTATTTGGCTTCTCTCGCTTCACTTCTTCCAGATACTCCAGCAACGGCCCCGCCAGCGACCGGTAGGGCGATTCCAGGACGACGAGCGGAATGCCGCCTCCCCATGTTTCCCACCGTTCTTCGAGGAGGCTGGAATCAAGGGGATCTGTGTCAATGTGCACCGCCCTCACATCACTGGATAGCCCCTTGGCATACTCCAGCGCCGGCAGTATACCCTTGTGGAGCGACGGGGTAAGCACCAGAACGGTGTTACTGGTCGGCACGAATCTGTCTTCCGGCATCAGCCGAAGCTCATCACCGAGTTCCACATAATGGCCGTGGATCTTCATGAACAAATAGACAAAGCAAGGGATAAGCAGCACCACTATCCATGCGCCGAGTATGAACTTCGTGCTTGCGATCACCAGGGTCACAACCGCAGTACTGATCGCGCCAACGGCGCTGATGACTGCGCTTCGCCTCCATCCGGGAGTTCTCAGCCTGACCGAATGCCTCACCATCCCCGCCTGAGATAGCGTAAAGGATAGGAAGACTCCTACGGCATAGAGTGGGATCAGGGCGTGAGTCTCACCATGGAAAACGGCGATCAGCACCGACGCCAGGAGCGCCAGGAGCAGGATGCCGTTCGAGAAAACCAGCCGGTCGCCGAGATTGTAGAGCTGTCGCGGGAGATACCTGTCTCGGGCCATTATCGAGGCCAGTCTGGGAAAACCGGCGAAGCTGGTGTTGGCGGCGAGGATAAGAATGAGGGCGGTGGCAATCTGAAGTAGATAATAGAGCCAGCTCCGCCCAAACATGACTCTTGCAATCTGAGAAACGACGGTCTGATAGCCTGGCACATCCGGGTTGATGGGCACCACGTGAGTTCTCCAGGCTATATAGCTCACGCCTAGGAATATTACCCCCAGAAGGAGTGCCATCCAGGCAAGGGTGGCAGCGGCATTCCTGGCCTCAGGCGGGCGGAATGCGGGTACGCCGTTGCTGATGGCTTCGGTCCCGGTCATGGCGGCGCACCCTCCCGAGAACGCTCTCAAGATCAGGAACAGGGTTATGCCGTGGGTGATCGGAGGAATTGCGCCCGGAGGTGGGGGGATGGTAAGCGCAGGATTCTGAATCAGCCGATAGATTCCGACTGCTACGAGGGCGAGAGCGCTTGCCACAAATGTGTATGTCGGCAGGGCAAACAATAAGCCTGATTCGCGGACCCCTCTCATATTCGCCAGGGTGATCAGCCCCACGGCTGCGATGCCCAAATGCACTCGGTAAGGATGCCAGGCCGGAAGAAAGGAGGTGATGGCCGCAACCCCCGCGGCAACGCTTACTGCCACGGTTAGCGTGTAGTCAATCATCAACGCCGCGCCGGCGGTCAGTCCTGCTCCGTCCCCCAGGTTCTCCTTCGCAACAACATACGAGCCGCCGCCCGATGGGTATGCGAAGATTGTCTGCCGATACGAAGTCGCCACGATGGCAAGTAAGGCCACTATGGCTATGGCGACTGGCAGGGAATGGCTCAATGCCGCCGTCCCGGCGATTATGAGAGCTAGCAGAATCTCCTCGGTCGCATAGGCAACCGACGACAAGGCATCTGACGCAAATATCGGAAGCGCGAGCACCTTTGGTAATCGCTCGTGAGCCATTCGCCAGGTGGGTAGCGGACTTCCAAACAGTAGCCGTCGAAGCAAGAATACCATTTGTGCTCTCGGTTCCTAGTCGGGAACGGCGCAGTAAATTCCGATATCGCATGGAGCATCATGGCAGAGTACTTCGATGATGCCATAACTCGCTCCCATCTTAACCACATCCTCCTTGAGGTGCGCCACGACAACCAGCCGTGGATTCTGCTCTGTGGCGAATTTCGCCGTGCCTTCAAGGACGTCCCTTGCCCGAATCGTGTGTTTGCGCACGATAAGGCCTGATCGCTTCAGTATTCCGTCGGCTTCGGCCAGCGCCTGCTCGGCATCTCTCTCGGCATCAGGGAGGGAAGTCTCAATGGACAGCATCCTGGACACCTGAATCACGTAGAGCAGATGGACTTCAGACCGTGTGGCCAATGCATGACACTCGGCGAACTTGGCTGCTCTCGTCCACGCTCCCAGTATGGGCACGAGTATTGTATCCTTGCATGAGCGTGTCTCCGGCTCCACACAAAAAACCGCGGTCTCGCCGGGGGGCTCATCGCAAAGCGTACTGAAAACGTTCTGGCCTACGATGTCTGTCTCGATCCGGTCTTTCCTGTACGCGATGACCACCAGCCTGGGAGCAGTATCGGCGGCGAATTTCGCTGCTCCCTCTATGCCCGTCCGTGCCCTGGTGGTCATCCTTCGAACCGTGATTCCCGTCCCATTCAGGGCGCTCTCGGCCTCAGATAAGATCCTTATTGCTTCAGCCTCTTTTTCCGGAAGAGGCACTCCCAGCGGCATGGCTCTCGGAATCTCCATCACATACAGCAAGTGGATGTCGGCCTTGCGATCGGCATGGTGAGCGGCATACTCTATTGCTCTTTGCCAGTCTCCAAGGAGCGGCACGAGGATCGCCGGGCGACGTTTCGCTTCCGGCACCTCTTCCGCTCCTCCCACCGCCAGTGACGCCCTCGCTTCCTCCACGGATGCTGCCAGCGGGAGCTGAGACCTCGCGCCCGGCATCTGCCGTATCTGATTTAGAATATCGTTCGGCAGCCCAGAAACGACTGCCCTCGCATGCTGAGCTTGAATGTAAGCCGCAGCGTCAATGAACGTATGCGCCCCGGCCTCGTTGATCTCCGTCAGGCCGCTGCCGTCAATGATGACGCCGCTCGGATGCCTACCCAGCAGCAGCCCCACAGCCGATCTCAGGGCAATCCAGTGATTCTCCACCAATGCGCCCTTGACCTCGATGACGTCGCCCTTCACGTGTATAATCATTTCTATGCCGCCTATTCCTGCAGATAGTATCTTACGTTCGTCACCACTATATCGCGCTGGAACAAAAGCGCGATCTTGACCGCCAGACCGGACTGGTTGTGTAATATCTTTTGCCACCATTTGACTGGGACAAACTCGGGAATAATGACGGTTATAACCCGATCCGATCTCTCCTGGCGAGCCTCATCCAGGTACTCTAGCAGCGGCTTCAGAAGTGACCTATAGGGTGATTCCAGGATAACGAGCGGAAGCCCTCCGCCATATTGCTCCCAGCGCTCCTCCAGCAGCGGAGTGATATCCGGCTCGGTCTCCACGTGGATCGCCCGCACATCGCTGGAAAGCGTCGTGGCATATTCCAGCGCAGGCATGACTCCCTTGTGAATCGAGGGGAGCAGCACGAGCACGGTATTCCTCAGAGGTTCGAACCGGTCTTCCGGAGTAAGCCTGAGTTGGTTGCCCACCATTATGTAGTGAGCATGGATTCGCCACAGCACCACCCAGATGAGCGGAATGAGCAGCACCACGATCCATGCGCCCTCCACAAACCGCGCGACCGCCAGCACCAGCGTCACCACTCCGGTCGTCATCGCTCCTATTCCGCTAATAGCGACACTTCTTCGCCAGCCAGGCGCCTTCGTGCGGATGAAGTGCTTCACCATCCCGGATTGCGAGAGTGTGAAAGACAGGAACACACCCACTGCATACAATGGAATCAGCCTATGGGTGTCTCCCCGGAAGACTACCACCAGGAAGCCGGCAAGCAAGGACAAAAGAAGGATGCCGTTGGAGTAGACCAGCTTGTCTCCAAGGTTGTAGAGTTGCCTGGGTAAAAATCTGTCACGCGCCATCACCGATGCCAGCCACGGAAACCCGGCATAGCTCGTGTTTGCCGCGAGAACTAAGATTAGGACCGTTGCAAACTGAATGAGCAGGTAGAACCAGGTATTGCCGAAGGTCGCACGTGCGATCTGGGAGACTACGGTCTCATGTTCGAGTGGCACTACTCCGGTCCGCCATGCCAGGTAGCTGATGCCCATAAACATCGTTCCCAGTATCGCGGCCATCCACGCCAGTGTTGTGGCAGCGTTGCGAGACTCCGGTGGCCGGAAAGTAGGCACTGCGTTGCTGATGGCTTCCGTGCCGGTCATTGCTACACAGCCGCCGGAGAAAGTGCGCAAAACCAGAAAAAGAGTGAGACCCTCGACAGCCGGGACTGCCACGCTGGCGCTTCGAACGATCAGTCCCGCAGTGTGTACCCGGTAGATGCCGACGACAATCAGTGCGAATGCGCTGAAGAGGAATACGTATGTCGGCAGGGCGAAGAGCAAACCGGATTCGCGCACGCCCCTCAGATTGCCCAACGTTATGATGCCGATGCCTCCCAGGGCAAGGGAAACTCTGTATTCCGCAAGCTCGGGGAATGCGGAGATGAGGGCCGCCACCCCGGCCGCTATGCTTACCGCCACGGTGAGAACGTAGCCGATCATCAGCGAAGCACCGGCTGTGAGGCCGTAGTGGATGCCCAGGTTCTCTTTCGCTACCGTGTAAGCTCCTCCACCAGAGGGATACGCCTGCACCGTCTGGCGGTAAGAGGTCGCAACAATCGCCAACAGTATGACGATCGCTCCTGACGCGTATACCAATATCGGCGAACGCGCTATTGCCGTCCCTGCCACCAGGAGGATGAGCAGCATCTCTTCGGATGCATACGCTACTGACGAGAGCGCATCAGATGCCAGGATGGGAAGCGCCAGTACCTTCGGCAGTCGCTCGTGAATGGCTCGCCATGTCGGCAATGGACTGCCGAACAGCAAGCGCCTGAGCTGGGTCAGCATGCTTGTCCTCTACCTCAGTAAACGATTACGTTGTTCGGTGCATTATAAGCCCGGCCTCCCTCTTTTGGCAAGACGTCCCCATTGACAAATCCTCCGCTATGGTATACGTTAGTCCCGGAGGCACGAGCTTATGAAGAAACACCTGCCGTCAGGCGCTGATGTGATAGTCTGGAAGGTCACCGGTTCGCTTATCGCACTGGTACTGCTGTTTCTCGCTCTTGCGGGAGCCATTCGACCTCTTCCGCTCGCCGTGCTTATCGTCTTCTACTGCATCGCGGGAGTCCTCGGTCTCATCGTCATTGCGGGATTCCTGGCTAGGCCGGTTCAGTATGAGGTAAGGGACGACTCGATTACCATCCGCCGATCGAGCCCTTTCTCCAGCATCACGATCCCCAAGTCGTCCATCAAGGCCATCCGTCACATCGAGCTTGGATCCTTCAAACCGGCTGTTGCTGCCCTTCCCTGGGTCTTCGGCTATGTGGGCCGCTTCCGGAATGGCGAACTCGGCAGCTTCTCGATGTTCGCAACCAACATCAAAGGCGAGGTAGTCTTCATAGACGCGGGGGAGAAATACGTCATCAGCCCCGGGAACTCTCGGCGCTTCGTGCATGACGTCTCCGGGAAGAGATAGCTCGCATCGCGATGAAGTAAGCGATTCCGACCGCGATCACGATCAACTCCAGCACGATCGTCCGCCATGGTAGGAAAACCGCCAGCCCGATGCATGAGACAAGTCCCGCCGCGCCCAACACCTTGTGGTAGCGCCTTCTTTCCTTGGGCAACTTGAAGGCAGCCAGGTTCGTGATCGCGTAGTAGAGCAGCAGTCCGAAGCTGCCCGCCTCAACCAGGTTTCTCAGCGGCAGAAATGCCGTTAGCAAAGCCACCGCAATGCCGCTTGTTAGAACAGCTCTATGGGGTGTTCCGAATCTGCCGCGGACCGCAGAGAGGAATCCGGGCAGATCGCCGTTCCTCGCCATTGCGAAGACCACTCTGGAGATCCCCAGGAGGTCGGTCAGGAAGACGCTCGAAGTCGCCACAAGCGCACCTGCCGCAACTGCATATACCGACCAGAGCATGCGGGTATCTTTCATTGCCAGAGCGAGAGGCGCGTCCGAAGCGGCTAATCTTCCCGCGCCCATCAATCCCAATGCGATGAATAGTGTTCCCAGATACAGCCCGGCCGATATTCCCAGCGCGGATAGTATGGCTCTGGGGATAGTTTTCTGAGGATCTTTGACCTCCTCGCCCAGCGTGGCGACTCGCGAATAGCCGGTGTAGGCGAAGAAGAGTATCGCCGCCGCGCGAAGCACACCTGCCGCTTCGGCATGGAAGGGGGCCAGCCGTGCTGCCTTGAAGAAGAATGCTCCCAGGGCGATGAATAATACCAGCACCCCGACCTTGATGACCACCATCACGTCATTGACCTCGGCGGAGTACTTCATTCCCATATAGTTTATAAGGGTTACTGCCAGGGCTATGATCACTGCTATTGCCCTCGCCGATATCGCCGGGAACAGGAAGTCCAGGTAGGCCGCGAATGTCAGCGCTATCGCCGAGTCAGCCGCAATCGCCGCGATCAGGTATATCCACCCCGCCGTGAACCCGGTGAGATCGTTGATTACTTCCCTGCCGTACACGTAGGTCCCTCCCGATTCCGGGTAGACCGCCGCAAGCTGGGCCGAGCTGAGGGAGTTGAACAATGCCACGAATCCTGCGATTACGAGTGCTATCAGCGCCGCCGAACCCGCCACTCCCACTGCCGGCCCGATGGCGACAAACACCCCTGCGCCGATTATCGCCCCGAGCCCGATGGCAGTGGCGTCAACATATCCAAGCGACCTGGCCAGCCGCCGTCTTGGCGCATTCATGCTTGTCTCTTACCCGCATTTGACCCATATGTCCTATCTGTCCTATTCTTTGTTTGAACGTTTCATAGTCTTGCCGTATCAAATACATCGGGAGCAGAGGAATGCTCACGGATGCTGAACTCGTCGAGCGCTTCAAATCCGGCGAGCGTGCGGTCTTTGAGGCGCTTTTTTCGAAATATCAGGACATGGTTTTCAACATTGCCTGGAGCATATCCGGCGAGCGAGAGCTTGCCGAGGACATCACCCAGGAGGCGTTCGTGAGGGCCTATGTCGGGCTCCCCGGCTTCCGAGGCAAGTCGGCTTTCAAGACCTGGCTCTATCGGATCGCGGTCAATCAGTCGCTTCGGATGCGAAGTCGGACGGTTCGCCGAACCGAGGTCGAGCATCAGATGGAGGATATGGACCTGCCGTCCGAGGAAAAGGCTCCCGACGAGATGGCGGAGACCTCGGAGAAGGAGAGACGGGTTCGCGAGGCGATCGCGGAACTGCCCGAGGCTCAGCGAGCGGTCGTGACCCTCCGATACCTGGAGGGACTGGAGCTGGCCGAAGTCGCCGAGATCCTCGGAACTCCGCTGGGAACGGTGAAGTCGCGGGTTCACCATGCGCTGAAAAGGATTAGCTACCTGTTGAGGGACTGGAAAGATGCCTGAGCGCCGAAGTGAACAAGAAGCATTGGAATTCGCCGAAAAGGCGCTGCTATCGGTGAAGCGGCCTCATGCGCCGGAGCGCGTTCGCGAGCGAGTGACTTCCCGCATACATGCCATCGAGGCGGAAACCTCGTGGCTTTGGCGGCTGCTCTCCCGGCCGGCCTACGCCTTCGTTGCGGGAGTGCTGCTTTTCGTGATGCTTGGCGCAAGCCTCTGGATCAGCCCGGCAGGCCAGGTGCCTCCGGCAGTCTCGATAATGGTCTCGCCCCTGAGTCCTGTCGGAGTCTCCGTTCCCTGTGAGCGCTTTGTTCCCGGCAATTTGAAATCTGCAATCTGAAATCTGAAATTGTTGGAGGACGTGATGGACTGGAGAATACTCTACAATCCGATGGCAGTACTCAGGCGAGGCAATGCCCTCTTGGTGGCATTGGTCGTCATCATCATCCTGACGGCGGTTGCGTGGTGGGGTGGGGAGATACTGGACGGAGCGCTCGACCTTCATCTTGTCCCGGAAGCCCCGTCCGCACGCCAGGTGATCTTCCAGTCGCTTGTAGCCTGGATCAGCTTGGCAGTCTTGTTATTCGCGGCCTCACGCATGTTTGGCGGCAATGGCGGTCTTGCGGGCCACTTTGCCGCATCCGGGCTGGCGCGATTCCCCGTGATCTTCGCCACCATAGTCGGCTCTCGACAGCTAGTCGGAGGCCAGATGCTGAAGGCTACGACGATAAGGCCCGAGGAGATCGTCGTGCGTATTTCCGAATTCGTCACCCCGCTGATCATAATCGGCAGCATAGTCATGGTGGGCCTGCTTGCATGGTGGATCGTGATGCTCGTCTACGGTTTCAAGGAGGTCAGCCGGCTTAGGGGCGGCAAAACGGCGGCGGCCTTCGTCATCGGCATCATTCTTGCCGAGATCGTCAGCAAGCTGATTCTCTGGGGCGGCTCTAAAATCGGAATCTAGTTCATGAGAGCTTTTCTAGCAGCATTGATCCCCGCTGGCCGGTATCAAGGAAACGATCTCGCCTACTGCCCTGGAGGTGATAGGAAATTGGATAGTCAAACATACCGCCCCGCCCCGATGAGTGTCGGGCTCGCAGTGATATCCGGGATCGTTCTCGCCCTCGGAATCATTGGTCTGGCAGCCTTGCCTCTGCTCTTCAGGCGATCTGACAACGGCGGATGGTTTGTCGGAATCATTGCGTTGTGGATTCTTATTGTACATGCGTGGTCTCTGTGGCCTCGGTGCTATGAGATACGGGACGACTCAATCATCATCTCCCGGCAATGGCCTTACAAGAGCGCGATCATTCCCCTCAAGGGAATCGAAGAAGTGAAAAGAGTCCAGATCGGCAAGGCCCGGCTAGTCTACGGCAGCATCGGCCTGTTCAGCGATACCGGTTGGTTTAGAAACAAGGAGTTCGGTAAGTTCTTCATGTCCGTCACCGACCCTGACAAGGCAGTTATGCTCTCAAACGATAGCAGGTACGTCCTCAGCCCCAAGTATCCGGACGAATTCGTCGCCGACCTCAAGCACATAATCAACCAAGTTTAACCTTCCTCGCTCCGGGTAAAGTAATGTTACACAATGGCCTGAAAGGATGTGTATCATGCCGATTGACCTGGGACGAAGACAAACCATCGAAGA
>DASRZD010000142.1:0-5639 GCA_035686805.1 Armatimonadota bacterium | reverse complement strand
TGTAATTGGATGGGGTGTTGTACTTGGCTACGATCTGATCGCCCTGCCCGTTCGTCCCACTTGACATATCGTTCACCGCAAACTTGTCCAGGTTCGCGCTGTCGGGCTGATACAGCAGGTCGGCTGCATCCTTGTCCAGATAGGCAACCCCACCAGTTGTCTGCATAGCGACACTGACTGTGGTTGTTCCGTTCGTGTAAGAGAAAATCTTAACCCCATCCATATACAAAGAGCTTGGCCCCAGGTACAGGTCCCTGAAAGGAAGTGCAGCAGAACCGAGGTCGTAGGTGTCTGCCGCATCTGGAATGATATGAGAATAGGTACCGTAGTGAACCCCGCCCTGCATCATCTTTACTGTTCCAAGATAAAAGCCATTCGGAGCATTCACGGCAAACGATTGCGCTATAGGGCTGGCATAAGTTCCGGCATTGCTAGCATTGTAAACAAAAGCATTATCATGAGAAGCCTTAGCCCCTCGACCTCCGACAGTTGCGTAGTTGATTCCTGCATCGATCAAGTTGTCTTTTCCACCTAGAATGGATCCCCACGCACCACCTAGCCCTATATCGTTGTTCTGTCCGCCAATAATGGAATGGTGTGCTGCTGAATTGCCAACGTCATGGTTTTGTCCACCCGCTATTGTCAGATAAGTGCAAGCTGTCCCGATCGTGTTATCCTTGCCGCCGCCGATCGTATTATGATCAGACCCGGATCCCCCCTCGGTATTCCCTGTGCCACCGATGCCGATCGATGTCGCCGCGCTCATTGTATTATTATCGTTTGAGTATGTGGATGATGCGATTCCATCCCAATTCGTCGACAGCTTGCTCCCACCGTTCTCGTTGCCGGTCCAGGCCGTCGCGCCATCATGCTTCACGTACTTCGCGAACTCGGCAAGGACCTGTCCGGTCAACCCGCCAATGTCATACCCACCGTAGGTCTGCAACAGACCAAGAGTCGCCACAACCACGAGGCAAACGAGAAGACTATGAGAAACTTTCTTATGTCTGTTATCCACGGTGAATCTCCTCAAATTAGAAGCCGCCCAAGTAAACTTGTGACGTCCCCTGAGTTGTAGCTAAACTGATTTGACTGATGGAAGCGTCCCCGCCACTGGTGAACGTGTACGTCATGCTGCCGGGTACCGGCACCGACGACGTGGTCGCCATGTACGTGATCAAAGTGTTTGTGCCTACATTTACAGCACAAAACACTACGTTGGTGCCCGAATTGTAAACCGAAAGTTCACTGACGTTGCGCAAAGGCATCGTCACGTTAATCGCATCCGTCCCGACCGTCTTGACCGCGCCCCAACCCGATGTATAAACCGCCAAACACACCCCTACGAGGGTGAGCATAGCCCAAACGCTAACCCACATTGTCTTGAATCTCATACCATTGCCTCCTAAAGGCGGTGCTTGAAAGTGAAAGGAGCGGGAGGGCAAGCCACAAGGACCTACCCTCCCAAACCTTAGATACCTTAACCGTTAAGCGCATCGATGTCGGCCACAACAGCCCACACCCGCACCTTACCAGCGGTCAGCGTAGCGCTGGCCCCAGTAATCGCCTGCACTGTGATGTCCAGCGTATCCTCCGCTCCGACAACCAGCGCGTTACCGACGATAGTCGACGTGATCGCATCAGCAGGCTGGGAGTATGTCCCAACAGCCAACTGCGATCCGCTCGTGCCGATATCAAACGGCGAACCTGCATCAGAACCATCGACAAACTGATTTGACGTTGTCCCGTCACCCAGGTCCAAGACCACCTGCGCAGCACCAACCACCAATTCAGTCACTTCCATCCCAGCGGCCAGCACGAGGATGCCGATCGGAAGGGTGAACGCCTGAATGATGTCAGCGTCTGCCAGAGTACCAGAATTGATGTCGGTCAGATCTATTTCGAGATCGATCACACCAATCTTGGCGCCTACCGCGGGGAAACCCCCGCGTTTCATCTCTTGTACAACAGTAGTGTACTCAGCCATGATTCATTCCTCCTTAGTGATTAACCCTTAGACGCGAAAAGCACGCCAAGAGCCTCAGGCTTCGCAACTTTGTACCCATAGACCTGCAGGCCCCGATGGAGCATACCGAACCCATTCGGGTTGTCCTGTATCTTGTTCTCCGTGAGCTGCGTCGCGAACGTAGTCGCGAGCTTCAGCCCGAAGAGGCAATACTGCCCCGCGGAAGAACCAGCAAGCAAGTTGCTGTTATACAGGGTGAATCGGTCGATCATCCCCAGAAGACCATTACGCATAATGGACTTCGCATCGCCGGACAGAGACGCATCCTTAAGGTCCGATTTCTTGATCAGTCCTGCCATCCAAGGCGGGATAACCATGAAACGGCCGGTCTCGGGCACGTTCTGCTCATCAAGAACCGTACCACAATCGACGAAATAGTCGAGAATGTTGTTCTTGGTGACTTCGACGGGTGATCCTCCAACTCCGAGGTTGAACGAACTGGAAACTACACCAGCCGAGGTACCTGTGTTGCTTGCATGAACGTCTGAGTAAATGTTACCCAAAACGTCAGTGTCAATCGTTTCCTTCAGTTGCTCTGCAGCATCCTCGGTCCACGCGTTGACAAACCCCTTAATGTCCGACTGCACCTTGTCCAGATCGTCTGTGACGAAGGACCAATACTGGCCTTTGTCGATCAGGAGGGTGACAGCCGAGCTCTCGGGCTGTTCGTTGCTAAGGGTCTGGCCCTTAACGTATTCGCGAATCGTGACATCAGGTGTGGTACGGATATACACTGTATCGCCGTACTTCTTGATATCGCCTTCGTAGTCGGTATTCGTGATCGCAGTCAGAACCGAGCTGGCATAAAACTTCACGAGAAGTTTGCCTGCGTACAACGCAGGGATATACCGCATGGTGCTTGAACTGAGGTCAGTCTTACCCGGCGCAACTGGATATGCCATGGTTAGCTCCTAGTCAGTTAACGCGGCGGGTGTTTACTACTTTTTTAACCGGATACGATCCGGCCCTCACTCGCCGCAAGTTCAATCTCTTTCTCACGTGCGTCTCGAGCCTTGTCCCGGCCTTCGTACCGACCCCTAGCGACATCCGAATAGAACGTGCGCACCTGGGCTGCGGTAATCTTTGGTATCGGTTTTGCTTTTGTTACGCTTTCCACCCCTCGTACAGCTCTCGGCTTCGCGGCCGGACTGTTAGGAGTATCATCCCCTGCTGCCGATTCCCGAGCAGCGCCCCCCTCTGAGTATAATGACATCAAGGTTACGACTCGTCCGATATCACCAGAGTCAATCGCACTTGCGCCAATGTCACGGTACCGAAGCCCACTCAAAGGCTCGACCGTATTCAGGAATTCCGGCCACAAAGGGTCACTTTCGTTGATCTCCTTTGCCCCCGGGAATGCCTGTTCCACCCTATCCCACAGAGAAGCACCCGCGTTAGCGGAGTTCTGCCGCTCCAACTGAGCCAACCGCGCTTCCAGCGCCGCTCGCTCGGCCTTCACGTCACCTAGTCTCTCTGCTAGTAAATCTTCTGCCACACCTTTGGCTACTCGCGCCTGTATATCCAAAACCTCGGGGGCGTATTCCTCCGCCTCTTCCGGCTTCAAATAGCGCGTCTGTGGCGGACCGAGCGGCGCCTCGGGCGCCTGTGGTGCTGCGGGAGCCAAAGGTGCAGGAGGCTGGGATTCCAGCGCCTGCAACCGCCCCTGCAACATCAACGTCTCGTCCCGCAATTTCCGGGTCTCCGCGTTGTACTTGCCTTGCAAAGTCTTGTACCTCTGCTCGGCCTTCTGGAGGCGTGCCGCCTCTTCGGACACCGTTTCTTCTACTACTCCCGGTTCCTCTTCTGGAGCTTCGGGTTCATCCTCTTCCACTTCTACCGGATCCGGTTCAACGGGCGGTACAGTGTCGGGGATCGCGTCCGGTTCCGGGCTCGTAGGAGCGTCAACCGCTTCTACGTCAGCCTCGTCGCCTTGAGACAACGCCTCAAGAGCCTCGTTCGCTTCTGCCTCTGCTGCCAATGCTGCTGCTGGGATAGCCATATACTTTTCCTCACACGCTATTACTAGTCTGTGCTTTATGAAACAAACCGTCGAAGCGTATCCGCCGCTTTAACGATCCAACCTAAAATCCCATTTAAAGTTTGCGCACAACCTTGACTTTTTGTCAAGTCGTTTCCGTCTAAATCGTCATTCTCCCGGCGCGTCTCTTGGAGCGACCGGTCCAACCATACCACGAGGGTCTGAAACCGAGGGTCTTTCTGGAGGCTCTCCATCGCCTGCAGCACGGCCTTATCCGGCTTTGCGAGCATTCGACTTCTCCCCCTTCTTTTCAGCCTTCACGTTGCCGCCGTCTTCCGCATCCAGCGCACCCGTCAGCATCTGCATGCCAACGTTGGTAGCATCCGCCGTGTCTTTCAAAGCCTTGGCTTCGACCGCGTGGCCCTTGATCGCCAGCTCACCCTCGACCTTCTGCCCCTGGATTCCGATCTTCATGCGCTCCAACTCCACCTTGGCGATGTTGATCTGCATGTCGATCTTCTTCGTTTCCAGTTCCATCTGCTTGACCTGGAGTTCCACCTGGGCGGTCTGCAATTGCAACTGGAGAGACGCTTCCTGCACAGCGGCATCCCGCTTCGCGGCTTCCTCTTGCTGCGCCTTCTGCTCCTGGACCAGATCCCGAACCTCTTCCGGGGACTTCACAACCTTGCGCTCTTCAACCTCGATGGACGACACGGCTTCCCGGAGCACGTTGGCCCGGCCTTCCATGCCGATCAACTGCATATCGACCTCGTTGTTCGTCGCGTTCAGGAACTCCATCCGGCGGGCCGCCATCTGTTCCTTCACCATGATCGCCACAGCGCCGGTCGAGACGATGTTCACGTCGCCCTTGATATCCTCGTCGGGGAGGTACCGCATGTTGAGGTCGAACTGACGCCCCACAACGGTCTTGAAAATGTTCTTGTCGATGGCCAGGATCACACGCTTGACCCCCTTAGCAGAGGAGGACATAAGCATAGACAGGCCCGAAGACGACCGCGTCGAGTTCGACGTTTTGTCGTTGCCGTAGGCGTACGCGGGGATACCCGTATAGTCGTCGGCCAGGGCAGCGAACTTGTCATACGTAGCGAGCAACTCGGTGGCCTGTGAATCCGGCTGGAAGAACCGCACGGCCGGAGAAGAGAAGTTCCGGTTGTTCACCGTCTGCCAGATCTTACGGGGGTAGATGCCTTCCAGGTCCCCGCCGGGGGTGAGCCGGTCCAGGTCCACTTCCGCCTGCGGTCCGGACGACACAGCCATGTTATCCATCAGCGCACGCACAGCGGCGTTGCACACCTTCTGCAAATCTTCCATCAACTCGGGCACACCCTTATACCAGAACGACCCAGGGATAGAGCGCCAGCCGACTTTGGAGTACGGCCGCTTCCCGGCTTTCAAATCCTGGTATATCACGTACGTCCCGATCATGATCGCGTTGACGTGGTACTCGGTCAAATCGTCGAGGGGCTTCCCGTTGGCGGCTGCCACGTTCCGCTCTTTCAAAGTCCGGCCTTGGACGTTCACCCAGAACTCAAGCCCGTCCACGGTGTCTTTCGGAGACGGCGGCACGGCCCCAGCTTCCTTGTCCTCAAGACGCAGCCGCTCGAAATCAGCCTG
>DASRZD010000141.1:0-2307 GCA_035686805.1 Armatimonadota bacterium | reverse complement strand
GAGGCGGTGATCTGCTTATCCCCCATGAGGCCTATCTTGATTCGAATGTCGCCGAATCGAGTGGTCACCGTCTCCCATCTCCGCTCGAGGCAGCGTCTGCTCGCAATGGAGATCCTAACGCCGAACGTGGTGGTCTCGGTGAGAATGACCTGCGAGATATCGTCCTTCTTCTCAATCGGGCAGATCGCGGTCAGGAGGTTCGCCGGCCGATTCTTCTTCATGTAGATGGGGGTCAGGTAGACGTCGAGCGCCCCGGCCTTGAACAGCCGCTCGAAGACCGTGTCGTAGAACTCGGGGTTCATGTCATCAATGTTCGTCTCGACGATCGCCACCCGCTCGTGATACAGCCCGTCCGATTCGCCGATCATCAGTCGCAGGACGTTGGGGAAGGGGAACTCTGTCTTGCCCGCCCCGTATGCGGTCGCCTGAAGTGTCATCGGTGACATATCGCCAAACTCGGTGGCAAGCGTCCGAATGATCGCCGCCCCGGTGGGAGTAACCAACTCGCCCTGGATGCCTGCGTCATAGACCGGAACGCATTTCAGAATCTCGACCGTCGCCGGAGCGGGTAGAGGAATCTTGCCATGCGCCGCCTCAACAAATCCATGACCCATCGGCAAAGGCGAACAGAAAACTTCCTCGATGCCCAGCAACTCCATGCCTATCGCCGAGCCGACTATGTCCACGATCGCATCCACAGCGCCGACTTCATGGAAGGTGACTTCCTCAGGGCTCGTGCCGTGAACCGCACCCTCGGCCTCGGCCAGACGTTGAAAAATCGCAGTGGATCGAGTCTTGACAGTTTGGGAGAGGTCGCTCGATTCAATGAGCGCCTTGATGTCGTTCAGCCGCCGATGATGATGCTCATGCGGGACGATGACTCGAACGTCGGTGGCCTCGATGCCGTTCTTGACGACCTTCGACACCTGAAGCTCGAACTCAATCGCCAGCCTGGCGAGTTCCTGCCGGAATCGGGCCTCATCCGCCCCGGCATCCAGCACCGCCCCGAGCACCATATCTCCGCTTATCCCGGCAAAGCAATCGAAATAGGCAATTCTCATCGGTTTATGAGGTGTGCGAAGTATCCTGCGCCGAAGCCATTGTCAATATTAACGACCGCCACTCCCTCGGCGCAGGTGTTCAGCATCGAGAGCAAGGCCGCCAGCCCCTCGAAGCTCGATCCATACCCTATGCTCGTCGGGACCGCGATCACCGGCTTGTCAACCAGCCCGCCGACGACACTCGCCAGTGCGCCTTCCATCCCTGCGACGACTATGATCACGTTCGCATTCCGAAGCTTGTCCTTCTGATCGAGCAGGCGATGGATCCCCGCAACCCCGATGTCGTAAACCCGCTCGACCTTGCTGCCCATTGATTCGGCGGTCACAGCGGCTTCCTCGGCCACCGGAATGTCGGCCGTGCCGGCAGAAACGACCATCATGTACTTATCTGTCTCCGGCTGAGGCTCATCCTTGCGAACGACTATCATCCGAGCCTGCCTATGGTAGACGGCATGAGGCACGGCCTTCCGAACCGCCTCATAAATCGCCTCATCCGCTCTGGTCGCAAGCACCACCGGATTCCGCTCGGCCAGCCGCTTGATGATCTCGACTACCTGCTCGGATGACTTCCCCTGGCAGAAGATCACCTCGGGGAAGCCGGTCCGCAGACTGCGATGATGGTCAACCTTGGCGAATCCCAAGTCCTCATACGGCAAATGCCGCAGCCGCCCCACCGCCTCCTGTACCGACAGTTCGCCCGACTTCACCGAATCCAATATGTCTCTTAACGATTGGTCATTCATCAGTTGAAAGTTGAACGTTGAGCGTTGAACGTTGAACGTTGATTGCTTCGTTCATGCTGCCAGTGCGGTAACCCTCTATGTCAACCGTGACATAGAGATAGCCCAACTCCTTGAACCGCCGCACTATCTCTTCTCGGCAATCGAGCAGCCTGGGAATCTCCTCGGTCTCGACCTCTATCCGCGCGATGTCCCCATGATGCCGAACCCTGAGCTGCCGAAATCCCAGGCTCTTGAGGAGCTTCTCAGCCTCATCAACCTTCCTCAGTGCGTCCGGGGTGATCGGCGTCCCGTATGGCATTCTCGACGCGAGGCACGCCAGCGACGGCTTATTCCAGGTTGCTAACCCAAGCTCTCGTGACAGCTCCCGAATCTCCGCCTTGGTGAAGTCCGCCTCCTGAAGCGGCGCTCGAATTCCAAGCTCCTTGGCGGCCTTACCACCCGGCCGATAGTCGCCCAGGTCATCCACATTCGCCCCGTGAGCAACCCAATCCAGGCCCTCTTCC
>DASRZD010000140.1:0-12131 GCA_035686805.1 Armatimonadota bacterium | reverse complement strand
TGGGAGTGCTGCCTCCAATTCACACATCGAGCGGATGATCACGTCGGCGCAAGGATGATCGCCCTTGACGCCGTCTTCAGATAACCAGACCGTTCGGATTCCGACTGCTTTCGCAGGGACGACGTCTTTCTCATAGCTGTTGCCGACCATGATGCACTCCTGCGGCAGCATCTCCATGCGCCTGAGGATCTCACGGAAGAACTCCGGATCGGGCTTCTCTCGCCCGAGTTCCTTGCTGGTGAAGAAATGTCGGAAGAACCGACGCATGCCAACTCGATCGAGAGCCTGAGCCATGAGTTCTCCGTCGGAAAACCCAGCGTTCGAAGCCACGGCGCATACGAATCGTTTATACAGGCATTTCAGGGTCTGCTTCGCCCCTGGAATAGCTTCGACCCGCGGCCAGTCTACCATCGGGCCATCGTACGGAAAGTCCCTCATCAGGGTATCGCCCCAGTCGAAGATGACTACTTTTATGCTATTCGATAACATACTCCTCCAGAAGCCGGCGAAGGTCCTCGGCTCTCAATGCGATCTCCTGGCTTTCAAAGTTGCGTATCTCAAGCAGTCGGGGCAGTTGCGGGTAGAGTTTCGGCAGGCCGAGTATCTCCACGATCTGCTCCTTGACCCATTTGTCATAGGCAATAGGGTATGTTCGCCTGGATATGAAGAGCGCCTGCAGAAACTCCCCGAGCGCGTGATAAAGCCGATCGAACGCCTGGAAGTAGAGACCCCTGTCCACAAATAGAGAGATGTGATCCAGATTGTTCAGGCAGTAGCGGACAACCATCGCCAGTCGCTCTTTTCGGAGGGTTTCGTTGTAATATGGCAGCCATTGGTCTTTCAGGCGCTGGAGGCAGTCGCCCTTCTGCCACAAGGGCACGGTGTAGGCAAGGGTGTTGCCGATCTCCAACTCGAAGTTGTCCGGACCGGAGGTCCAACCGTGATAGCCGGGAGCAAAGCAGCCGTCAGTGAGTTCCAGGTCTACATGGGAGTACTCCCCTACTTGGCGCACGGCCGTGAAGACATCCTGGGTCTCAGAGAAACCACTCCAAGCCCGCTTGACGGCAGCTTGGTCGGTGCCAGGCAAGACAAGGACTGTGATGTCCAAGCAGCTATCCCTCGATGCCTTTTCACGGGCGCACGAGCACGTCAGCAGGACGGCCTGAGTTTCCGGCTTACCGGCGAAGAAATCCACGGCCGCGTGCGCAGCAGCCTCGTGTTCGGCGGTCGGGTATTTAGGATCCATTGAACAGTCCCGTCAGATCTGATAGCCTCGCTATAGTATGCACATCGCTGACATCGGCATTGCTTTCCAATTGCCCGCCTGGACTATAGTCGAGCGCAACCGGGTCCCGGAGAATGAGGATCGGAATAAGGCCGGTTGAACAGGCCGCCTGCATGTCTTCCTGGGTATCCCCCACATATGCCACTTCCGCCGGATTCAGCCCTGCCTTATCGAGCGCAAAGGAGAAGATCCGCGGATCGGGCTTCTTGACACCGACTTCCCCTGATATCACGACTGAGTCGAAGAACTCGCGAAGACCGTATCGGTTGATCATCGCATGGACTCCGGGCGGGTGGTCGAAGTTTGAGACAATCGCCAGGGTCTTGCCCGAGAGGGACCTGAGCACCTGGATGGCTTCCGGATCAACGGTGACGTGCTTGTGCCACGAGCTCACGCCGGCTGAGGCAACTCTGCGGCATTGGGGTGCGTCAAGCTTCAGTGCCAGATCGGAGCAAGCGACCTGGATCCGTCTCTCGAAGATGGTGAGGTCGCCATCGGGCAGAGGCTCGGGCCTTGAGAAAAAGCCATCCCAGGCTTCTGCCAGCGAGTCCCTGGACACCTGAAATCCGCAGTCCTGCAGGGTGGCGTGAATCGCCGACAGCCATTCCGCCCAGGCGGACGACATGTCGCCATATCGGAGGAGAGTGCCGTATAGATCGAAGAAGACGCCGGACACTTTCATTCGCCAAGTCTCTTTACCATGCGACTGCTAATGATCTCATAGCCAAGCTTCTCGTACAGCCTGATCGCATCTGCATTGAAGGCCCAGACGTTCAACTCCACCCTTGTCACTCCTTTGCCGAGGGCCCAGGCATGAACGCTCTCCACGAGCGCCCTGCCCACGCCCATGTGCCGAAAACCCTCTCTTACGACTATATTCTCTAGAACAGCGAATCGGCGGCGGACCATGATTGGAATATCAGGTGATTCCCTCACGAGTACATGGGCCATCCCGATGATGCGCCCGGCTGAATCAGCGCATAATATTACGGCATCTTCATCCGCCAATATCTCGGAGACATAGTCATTGAAGAACGCCATACCGTCCTGGTCGCAGAAGACCTCAGGGTGGGCTCCGCTATGGAGTTCGAGCACCTGCTGATTCAGTTCACAGAGTTGCCCGCAATCCTTACTGACCGCCTCTCGGATCATGAATCTCATTTTCCCTCCACAAGCCTTTCCAGCACTTCGGCGATGCCGTCTTCGTCGCACGAGGAGGTCACGAGATCGGCGGCTTCCTTGACCTCGGGGACGGCGTTTCCCATTGCGACCCCGAGGCCGCAGGCGGCGATCATCTCCAGGTCCGGCAGGTGGTCGCCGAACGCGACGACGTCATGAAGAGTCATCCCCCACTCTTCCAGGAGGGTTCGGAGCGTCGAGACCTTCGAGACGCCGGACGCCACAATCTCGCCGAGGTGGGCTGCGATGATCAGCCGGCAACCGTCGGGTAGGATGGTTTGAAAGGCGTCAACATCCCCAAGCTGCGAGAGGTCGCAGACGATCTTGGGGACGGGGCGGTCGATCACCTCGCGTAGGTCGGCGATGACGTGCGGTATGCCAATCGGCTGGGTGGCGTACCAGACGCCGTCCATGACCGTCGAGACCCTCATGTCTGGAGCAAGGGATTCGGTGATTTGGACGATCTCGTGTGCCAACGACACGCTGATCAGGCTATCGGATAGCTTCTTACTATCCAGATATGTCTCCGCTCCGTGGCTGCTAATCCAGGGGATGACCGGGAACTCAGCCGGGAGGAGGTCGGGGATGGAGGTTCGAGCGCGGCCGGTGGCGATGACCGGCTGCATGCCGTTCTCCATGCACCTTAGCAAGGCAGACAACGTTCGCGGCGAGACGGTCTTGTCGCTCGTCAGCAGCGTGCCGTCGAGGTCAAGGGCGATGACTTGGTACTTCTTCATGGGGATATTCTACCTGATTGGGGCGAGGGATGTCACGCTCGTTTCCTCGCCCAGTGGGTCGCTCGGGTGGGAGTCTCGCTGTAACACTCGATAACGAAGCCATGGGCGTCGAGCCATCCTCTCACTTCCGGGATGCTGACCGGGTGCTTCTGCTGGATGTATTCCTTCTCAAGCGTGCGCCCGTCGGGAAACTGGATGACAGTCTTGCGTATGGCGCGCCATAATCTGCCGGGGATGTCACAGCCGATGGTCTGGCAGCCCCCGAGAAGACGAACGCCGTTCGCAAGGATAGCGAGTTCCTTCATCTTCATTTCGGGATCAATCCTGGCCCAGTCCTCGTCCAGATCGCCTTCCATGTGGTCGTTGTCAACAAATATGTGGCCGCCAACTTTCAACGACCGTGCCGCAGAGGCGATGCACCCTTCCTGCTCCTGGGGAGTCGCCAGCTCGTAGAAGCAGTTGCCGCCGAGTATGACTACATCGAAGTCCCTGGGCCATTCGTCCTTGATGACATCGGCCCGAATGAGGGTTATCCTGGCCTGGACCTCATCCGGCAATTCGGCGATCTTCATCTTGGCCCGATCCAGCATGTGCCGGGCCAGATCTAAGCCGACGATCTCATGGCCGTCCTGCGCCAGCGGAATGAGGATACGGCCTGTGCCGCAGAACGGCTCGAGTATCCTCAACGGCCCAAGACCTTCTATTTGGCTACGGATGAATTGGATATCATCCGTGCCAGCCTCAATCTGATCGTAATACTCGGCTGCACGGGCGTCCGCCTCATACCAGCTATCGGTGTTTTGAGCCAAGGCTACCTCCTCTTGATGAAGGCCGGCTTCCTGCCGTCGCAGGGGAGTTCGAAGTCCAAGGGCTTGTATCCGCCGGCATCACGAATCTGCGATATCGTGCCGATCGCCTCAGGGTTGCATGGGCCGAGCATGAGGATGGCGCCTCCGGGCTTGGTGACCCGCTCCAATTCCTCCAACTCCTTCAGCGGGTCCCATCCGAATGAGCCGTTGGATAGGATAGCTGCATCCACGAAGGCATCCTCAAGCGGGATGGCTTCCAGTATGCCGTCCAGGGTTCGTACGTTGGCAAACCCGGCAGCCCCCATCTTCCTCTCGATGTACCGCCTAAGCCGGCCGACCGGTTCGAGTGCCAATACCTGGCTGGCATAAGGAGCGCATCGGATGGTGACCTGTCCTGTGCCCGCGCCGACGTCCAGGACAGTTTTCCCTTTCAATTCAATGTGATCATAGATGACCCTCGGATCCCATGAACTCCACGGGAGTGCATCCCATTTCTCCGGAGACTTCGCCATGGCAAGATTCCACGGCCAACTTGCATTGAGAAGCCTCGATTCCGCCTGTCCGATGCGCTCGGAGGACTTGCCGCGAACCCGCTGCACGCCTTGCCGAAGCCAATCAGCATGATTCGGGCAGACTTCGCAGAAATAGCCGAGCACATCCGGGGCATCCAAGAGACCGATGAACAGCTCATCGCCCAGTTGTACATAGCCCGGCACAAGCATTCGGACGTGGTATCGGTCCAAGAACAGCAGGTCGCTGATATGCAGATCAAAGAGCTTGATCGGATCGAATCTGATGTCAGGCCACATGACGTCCTTTCTTCTGCGTTCCGTGGCGGCACACAAAGATCATGCAGGAGCTCTGCGTGTCGAACGGCTTGAGATCCCAGTCCCCGTACAAGCTTTCGACCCGAAAATCGTGCTTCCCCAGGAGTGTCTGCGCATCCTGGTGGGTAAGAAAACGGCGCGCGTGCCAGTTCGGCGGCTCCGGAAGGGCGAACTTCCTGAGCAGTCTACCGCTCGCGTCATGCTCCTCGAAGTAGAAGCGATGGTACTTCGTGAGCGTAGCAGGGTCTCCCCAACTCAACGACCACATTCGCGTGAAGGCTTGCGTATGCGGGTTGAGACCCTCTTCCATGGGTCTGCCGAACTCGGCCGGCTCCTCAGGCCCGGACGTGAGTTCAGGTGGGGTCCAGACCCCGAGGGTCAGGATCAGTGTGCCGCCGGCGATCAAGTGGTGTCGAAGCGCGCGCAGACACGACTCCTGGGCGGTCAACGTTGTGAGCTCGTGGAAACTGAAGCACGGCACGACAATCGTCCTGAATAACTGGTCCAGCTGAAAATCAGCCATATCCGCCACGTGGAAAGAGGCCCTTGCCCGCACATGCTCATCCTCGCACTCCAACTTCTCCCTCGCCCGGACGATCATAGCAGGAGACAGGTCCAAACCCGCAACAGTGAAGCCGGCGCGGGCCAACTCCACCGCGACCCGTCCGGTGCCGCATGCGACGTCGAGGATGGGATCGCCGGAGCGCTCGCAGAGCTTCCGCCACATCGCCAGATCATACGGATACTCGTCGTACCAATCGTACAACAGCGGAATCCCAGGGTCGAGCCATGAAGTGTTCATGTAATCCTTCTTGCCTCTATGCTTCGCCACCCCAATCTCCTCCTAAAGCCGGTTCAATTCCATTGTATCATCCGGCTGGATCGTTTCCTTCGCCACCTTATTGACGCTCCTCTCCCCGCATCGAAGGCACTTGTGAGTCAACTGGAATCCCTTGCCCGACTTGTAGGCAAGTCCCACGGGCTCCATCATTCCTCCGCATTCGCTCATCCTATCACCCGGCACTATGTCTACGTGCTTCGAGTGAAGGCAAAATGGGCAATGGTTGCGATAACTTCCATTGGTCGCTGGAAAGACTTCGCGCCCGCAGTGTTCGCAAGTGAACCCGACGTTCTCGCTTTTCTTGCTCACGCCCTGTCCTCCTTGATCGTTCTTGAATCAAGGAGTCAGGGTTCCGTTTACTCTCCCAATCGTCCCAGGCTTTGCTGAACCAGTGACAGATTCGCCGCCGTTCCTTTAGGGTCAGCGGCTACTTCCGGTTCCATCTTCATCAGGGCATTTCATCCCTGAATCCGGACCTCGACCGATTTTGTGGATTTGTATCGGCCACTGTAAGGCGGGTTCAGCCACCTTCCACCGGTATGTGTATGTTCAGCGGCACTGGCGTCGGCGTCGTCCCCTGTCAGGCGCGAGCGGTTGTGATGATGATGTACTTCACGATCCCTCCCTCGTTTTCTTCGCTACGATGAACGCGTTCCCAGCTGTTGTTGACCAAATCTCAAGTTCGCTGTGGAACCGCTCCCTGGCCTGACGGACCCAGTCTTCGCCAAGTGCTCCCTCATAGAAGCTTTGCTTCTCATCGAGCTCGCGCAGGAGAGCCTTCCAGCCGTGCTCGATCTCCCATTCCCTCATGTCTTCGGAACAGAGAATATCAAAGCCCCGGGTCGAGAGAAGTGAGACGACATCACTTAGCGAATTGGCTAGGCCGCCAGAAGCGCCCTCGACCCTTACACATAGACTGACAGCCAGCTTGCCGCCGGGAAGCAGTACGTCACTCAACGGAGACAGCCAATCCAGCGAGTTATCCAGCGACGCCTCCGACCAGATGCCTGTAAATCGCTGTCCAAGTTGGTCAACACGATAGAGATCCTCCTGGACAAAGGTGACCCTGTCCTCAAGCCCGGCAAGCTCCGTCAGCCGCCTGGCAAGGGCAATGAGTCTAGCATCACTATCCAGTCCCACCGTGCGACAGCCTACAGTCTCGGCCAGATATCGTGTTGATCCTCCTACGGAACAGCATACGTCCAATATGACGTCGCCCGAAGAGAAGGCCGCCTTGCCTGCAAGAATCTTCGTGGCATCAAGGCCGCCGAGATGGTAATACTGCCCCAGCAAAACCGCCGTCGGGCTGCCCTCAAGCTCTCCTCGCATGCGCATGGATTTCACCAACGCATCAATGCGCTGATGAACACTAGCGCTCGATTCGGGTAGTCTCAGGTCTTTGTACTCATCATCCATGGGCATGCTTACCTCGTCATCCCCCACTCGCTTGAATCACTTGCGTTTGCGTGGCGAGCCAGAAAGTGTTATCACCCAATAGGAAGTCAACGCTAATGGGCACAGATGGATAAGCGCATATGCCGAGGATGGCGACGGGGAAATCGGATGCCAATCTGACCGTCACTGAGCGCTCGACCGCTGTTCCCGGAGGAATCGCAAACTGCTCGCCCCCAGGATAGTCAGCTACAATCTCAAAGCCTGGATTAAGCCCCAGGCGAAATCCGCCAGCTAATTCATTGGCCCCCTCATTAGCCAGCGTGATGCGGGTCGAGAAGGCACCGCCAAGCTTGACCTCAAGATCAGCATCCAGCGCAGCAGTTAGCTTGACCGAACCGGTTTTCAGCCGAAGAGAGGCAACTGACGGTGCCAATCCATTGCTGTCGGATTGGCAGGAACCGCCTCGAATAGTAACTGCCAGTTCATCCTCGCTGCCGGTGTCGCGCCAGCATAAGACGTGCTCCTGATCGGATACCTGCCTGCTATCCAGCAGCGCCATCGGATGATCGCGAAGAAACTGCGACAGCACAGGCAGGTTCAGGAACCTCCAGACCCGCAGCATTTGGCCGCGTGTTGCCGGCATGAACCCATGACGGGCGTACAGACGTTGGGCGGTAATGTTGTCCTTGTCTGTCTGTACGTGGATGGCAAGAAACCCAGCGCGTGAAGCAGCTTCGATAGCGTGGCTTACAATAGCACTGCCCACTCCGCAACTTCGGAATGACGGCGACACTTCCAGATTCTCCAACTCTGCCAGCGGATAGAACACCGCGTCCAGAATGGCTCGTCCGGCAACGACCCCACCAATATGTGCTACAATCACTTCCTTATCGCGGAAATCCTCAGGCGTGACGCCCGTTCGGGGCCACTCGAGACTGTGATCGGCCACTCCCAGCCAGTAACGAGAACGAATCAGTTCTTCGCCGTGTGTTGAGAAGCGGTCCCTGAAACACACTTCTATGTTGTCATTGGCGACCTCTTGGGTCATGAAATCCTCCTGAGAAAGGTGCCTCCAGGCTCAAGCCTGGCAAAGCAGTATCCTCTTTGCTGCTGCATCGGTGAAGCCTTCGGGGGCATAGGGATACGGATCGCCGCGCCGGTAGCCCTTCCAGTCCACCTTCTTGGGATCGTCTCCATAGACTGTTATGAGGTTCATGCCGGCCTCCCGGATCATGGACTCGAGGTCCGGAAGAAGGTAAAGCCGCCATGAAAAAGGCATCCTATAGCGCTCTCCTGTTGCCAGATTGATCGCCAAAACGTCGAATCCGAACCTGGCCCGTGCAACATCTTTTGTGCCCTGTGTAAGCATGAGAAGGTTTGGGTCCTCGTTGTCGAAAGACCATCCCTGCGTGAGTTTGTCGGGGAGCCCCTGGTAGTTCTGCGTATCAATCAACACTCGGCCGCCCTTTCTCAAAGCGCGACGGATTCCGTAAAGAGTTTGAACATTGTCCTCGTGCTCAAACTCGCCGAAGGTGTTCCCCCACAGAATAACCGCATCGAACTGCTCATCGAATGCCAGGTTAATCATGTCACCCTGCAAGAACTGAATGCTCACACCAGTTTCGGCTGCCTGACGCTTCGCTGCATTAACATAGATTTCCGACCAATCCAGCCCGGTCACGTCGTATCCGCGGTGGGCGAGTTCAATCGAATGACCGCCCAATCCGCACCCAAGATCGAGAACTCTGTCACCTTTCTTGATCTCGGTGGCCTTCTCCATGAACGCCACTCCTGAAGCGGCGTGGTCACTGGAGAGACTGCCCTCGAATTTCCAGAACAGCATACCACTGTGGAGTTCCTGCCATGCAGGAACCTGGTTTGTGCTCATCTTGCATTTCCTCCAATCAGAGTGTTTGGGAATACGGGCAGTCGGACTTTAGATCCGACTGCCCGCTGGAGCATTTCTCCGCCGGAACTACAGCGGACCACCCGCTCCTGGGGTGGGTGCTACTCTGATCCTCAATACACCCACCTCCTTTCTAGGGCGAATCGCCCCAAGACCAAGTGTAGGGGTGTGGGAGTGTGGGAGTGGAGTCGCCCAATCCCCCTATCGCTCCTCACCCCATCACTATTCAACCCATTCTTCATAGCGCCGGCGGATTTGCCGGACGTGATAGGCTATGTTCGCCGAGGTGCAGCCGAGGGTATTGCCCGCCTCGCGCCATCTTGGATCCAACGCTCCTTCCATATGGTCGCTATCATGGAAAATATGTCCGCCAGGCTTCAGGGAAGCTGCAGCCGATGCAATGCATCCCTCCTGCACTTCCGGGGCTGGCAACTCGTATGGCCAGTTTCCACCGAGGATGACTACGTCAGATTCATTCGGCCATTCATCTACTGTCGCATCAGCCTCGATTAGCTTGATCCTTTGCTGTATATCCTCAGGCAGTTGAGCTACTTTCGTGCGAGTTCGATCTAGCATGAACCTGGATTTATCAAGCCCTACGATCTCATGACCGTCCTGTGCCAAAGGGATCAGGATGCGCCCCGTGCCGCAGAAAGGCTCCAGGATGCGCAGAGGTCCTCTGTCCCCGATCAACCTTTGGATAAGATTGATATCATCTGTGCCGCGCTCGATCTCCCACTCCCTCATATCCTCGCAGTACAGGATGTGGAACGTCCTCAACTATTTGACCATTATCTATCGGTGGCCATGCCAATTATGCGCTCGATTTTATAGCGATCCACTGTGGTTCCGTTCGGCATCTTTCGCACTGTCTTTTCAGATATTTCAAAACCACATCTGTTATAACAACGCTGTGCGCGCTCATTACTGCGATCGGTATACAGCGCAACGGACCTGAAACCTCTCAGCGCCAAGTTCTCGATAATCTCGCTCATAACGTAGTGACCAATTCCCCGCCCCTGATGCGTCGGAAGCAATGCAATCACCTTGACCCACACTTGCTTACTTTCAGATAAAAGCCCGTTTATACCTAGCCAGCCTACCGGCATACCTTCATCAAAGATTATGTAGTCCTCCTCGTCTGGATCGTTGTCCCATTCGAGTACCGCATCCGCCCAAACATCAACGGATGTGGGGAGTTCATTTAGTACGGCCATGACTTGACTGTCGTTCATAAGCTCTTGCAGGAACAACGCGTCCTTCTGGGTTGCTTGTCTGACCTCTATATTCTTCATTGCCATTTTTTCCTCGCATAACGAGATTAAATACCCCGGTAGCTCATTTTTATTAAAGCAGCAAGCATTCGAAGCATAACGTTCATGGTATGACATTGTAAAACTGCCTTGTCAATGGCCCTTCGACCGATGTTTCTTTGGACTTCTGGAAAACTCGCAAGAGAAAACCGGCACAAAGAGACCCACTGGAGCATTTTCTCCGCCTAAGCGGACGCCCACGCTCCTGGGGCGGGTGCTAGGCGAATCCTCAATACACCCACCTCCTTTCTGGGGACTGACGCCCCAAAAAACCGAGTATGGGGGTATGGGAGTGTGGGGGTGTGGGAGTGGAGTCGCCCCATCCCCCTATCACTCCTCACCCCATCGCTATTCCACCCATTCCTCATAGCGCCGGCGGATTTGCCGGACGTGATACGCGATATTCGCCGAGGTGCAGCCGAGGGTACTGCCCGCCTCGCGCCAGGTGAGGCCGTCCAGCAGGCAATCGAGGACCGCGCGCTGATTCGTCTGAAGATTATCGGCGAACTCGGATGCGCATGCCTCCGCGACCGCCGTCTCGTGGGAGGTCATCGGGGCATTGATGTCGTCATGCTCCAACGACGCGCACCGGCGAACCTTTGCCCTTTTGATGGTATCCAGCATGCGCCACCGGGCACGCTGAATCAGATACTGCTCCGGCCTGCCGATGGTGAGATCAATCTCCTGCAGACCCTCAAGGAAGCCGACCCATGCCTCCTGAAGAAGATCGTCAGGATCTTCTCCGCAGCAGCGAGCATAGTAATACGCCATTTTTCTTATGCGAGGGTGCAGGGCCTCTACAAGACGCTTGGTGGCTTTGGGATCCCCGCCCCTCGCCCGTTCAATGCAGCGGTTCATCAATAACCCTCCAGGAAAACAAACAGACCACAGACACAAATAAGGACAGACAGTAGTAGACCGAAAAGGTCAATTGGGAAAGCTGGAATGTAGTCGCTCGAGGTGCACAGTCGCGGCGCCCGACATGATCGGGTCAGTCGCTGCTGCTCCTCGAATGCCTGTGGCTATCGGATGATAACCGCTGCTCGAGGAGAGCGATACATTTCACGATTGTTCTTATTAGTCCTGAATCGCACTATGATCGCCTCCTGTTCTGAAGTGGTAAGTCAAGGCTTCGACAAGCCCGGGGAAGTTTCCTCCCCCTAACTAATAATCCTTATCGCCCGGCAAAGGTTCATTGCTAAACAAAAAACTCTATGCCTGGAGATACTTTTCGAAGTCCTCACCTATTAGACGCTCTATGCAGGGCAAAACGTTCAACTTTTTTTTCAAGTGCTCGTATCCGGCGACATGGCGAGGGTCGCCGGGCTTCAGGCCCTTCTCAGCACGAATCATCAAGTTCTTGGAGGTCGCATCGGGGGACACGAATTCGACGACGCTGGCTCTATAGCCCATAATGCGCAGAACACTCGCGCGGAAGGCGTCGGTGAGGATATCGGCCAGGCGCTCCTTCAGGATGCCATGCCGAAGCACGGGCCTGAATGACTCCAGATGAAGCTGGTCATGGAGTTCATGCTGGCAGCATGGGGCGGCGAGGATCACATCACTCCCCCAGAGGATTCCCCTCGCGATCGCTTCGTCGGTCGCGGTGTCGCAGGCATGGAGGCTCAGGACGACATTCGGCGGAGTCTCGGGCTTGAAGTCGGCGATCTGAGAGACTTCGAAGCCGATCCCCTGCCAACCAAGCGAATCTCGAAGTGCCGAGCACTTGCCGATCAGTTCGCCGCTGACATCAATGCCCAGGGCCTTGACCTCAAGGGCCAGGATATCCCTCAGGTAGTGATAGGCGGCGAAGGTGAGGTAGGCGCTTCCACAGCCGCA
>DASRZD010000139.1:0-6039 GCA_035686805.1 Armatimonadota bacterium | reverse complement strand
ACGATTGCACCCGGCTGCCGGTTGACTTTGCCCCCAATCGCGACGACGTCTCCATCTACACGGCTTCCCGGAAACAGGTTAACGCTCCCTCCCACCGCCACTGCATCGCCCTGCACATGACCCATCACGGTGACATTGCCCCAGACTGCGACCGCGTCATTGACGGTCTGATTCGTCTGGACCGTGACACTGCCGCCGACCTGTACGCTATCGTTTTGATTGGATCCGCGGGAAGTCTGCACCACCTGGTTACTCAGATTCACGGGACCTCTCGTGATTCCGCCGAGCCCTCGGAAATCCAACACACGGACCGCGATGGTGTTCGTTCCGCCAAACTTGATAGCATCGGCTGGAACTTGATAGGAACGTGGGATGCCGGAGACCTGGATAACCCGCTGGGTCGTACTCCCGATCATCTTCCCATTGAAGTACGTCCAATCGTTGTCATCAACCGGCCCCAGATTAAGAAAGACATCCTTGCCTTTCCAATCAGACGGAATCTCGACGGTTCGGCGATACCATGCATAGCCGGTGTATGGCTGCTTCAGGTCGTCGGACTGCACCCATTCCGGATTGACCCCAGCTATCCCCTGGCTTTCCCAAGTGCCTGGTACCTGGAGGGCCCGCCAGGAAGATGCAGCGAACTCCGGCGACTGCCAGCCCTTATCCAGGCCGGTGTTATTCATGTCAACCTGGAATTTCCAGGGACCGCTCAGGTCAATCTGGTCAGCCGACAGACCTCCTGCAAGCAGAATGATTGAGAGAACGAATAACGCCTTTTTCATCGAAACCTCCATTTCAGCCCAGGACTATGAACAAGCCGGGAGTTCTTTTCCCTTTCAGCCAGATTGCCAGAATTATTGCCAGCAGTATTGAATCGAGAAGTATCGACCCCAGGGCATAAGAAGTGACTCCACTGGCCGTGATTCCCTGATATTCGAACACACGCAATAGCGCGCCGAAGAGAGCTGTGCAGGTGGAAAACCCGTAACTCAGCATGGACATGAATCCTCTTGTGAGATCGAAAGCCCTGATTGCCGCGACTTGAGTCCATCCGGGAGTAAGCATGTGGTAGATCTGCAGACCGATCACAACAACAGCCGGCAGACCCGCCGCCCAGCAGGCGCCGATCCATGCCAGCGCACGGCCCGGCATCCACCGTTTGCGAACCTGTGAGGCCGGATGATGCTCCGGCAGCCGAGACATGATAGCTGGCGCAAGGTCAATCTCCGGAAGCTCCTGCGCTGAGATGATGCTCAGAGCGCAGTCCATGGACGACTGCCATTCCATGCAGGAAGCACACTCGCTCACATGGGCATGCGCCTGGTCTGCCTGTGGATGCTGCTCCCCGTCCATGAGCAGGTTGATGATTTCTCTAGCCCCTTTGCAGTTCATCTGAGCACTCCTTCCAGCTTCCGCCTGAGCATCTCGCGGGCAACGTGAAGATCGGATTTGACCGTTCCTTCGGGCCGGCCGAGATCGCCGCTTATCTCCTTGATGCTCTTGCTGTCGAAATGAAACATAATGAGCGCCGTCTGGTACTTCTCCGGCAGCTTAAGGACTGCCTCCCATAATCGCTGCTGTTCATCACTGCGAATCGCCGATTTCTCCGGATTCGAAGGCACATCGCACGCTTCTACCTCGACATCGTCCAGTGAGTCCGTGGGACGCTTGCCCCTGCACCTGTCCACGCACGCATTGTGGGCAATCCGCATGATCCAGGTTAGGAACTGAGCCTCCTGTCGAAAACTTGCCAGCGCATTGTATGCCTTCAGAAAGCTATCCTGGGCTGCATCCGATGCGTCGTCGGCATTGCCTATCATGCGGAGACAAAAGGCATAGACCTGGCGTTGGTATTTCCGCACAAGCAGGTCAAAGCCATTATTGTCTCCATGCAAGCATTGCCGTACCAGTTCGGCATCGGATGGTCCCACATCCAGCCCTTCTTCGACGCGTCGTCATTGAGATTACGAATGTGGAGTCGTGTCGGTTGAGTGAAATTTCTACGAAGTGAGGTCGGATACCTTGGCTTTGTCTCCATAAACTTCTAAGCTAGAGATGCCGAAACGTAGGGAAGGCTACTTCAAAGCGGAAAGAGAGTTGCTAGTGAATGAAGTCGCAATGCCAGCTTCTCGCAGTAATTCCATGGTCTTGTGCTGCCATGATTTGCCGGTAACAGCAAGTTCGGGCAAACTGAAGGGAAGAGAAGCTGGATGGTCCAACCGGATCATCGAAAGGTTATGCAGAACGTGATTACGATATGTCATCAAAACATTGCGCATTGTATCCCTTTTGAGGGCATCTAGTTGTTCAAATATCTCCGGCACACCTCCAAAACGCTGTATGAGGTCACTCGCTGTTTTCCGACCGATCCCTGGTATACCAATGAGATTATCAGTCTTGTCTCCCACGAGTGCTTTAAGGTCCGGGATGAAATGGGGCATCACCCCATACTTCGCTTGAACCTCCGCTGGCCCGTAAAAATTCAGAGGTAATTTAAGTGCATTGCCTCGCGGACGTCGGCCATGGTCTTCGCGCCTTCCTCGCACGCCCTGGCGGTCCCCGCGCGGAGGATGTCTTCGACCAGCTTGGGATTCGCCTCATACTTCGCCCGACGCTCGCGCATCGGTTCGAGGAGGGCATTGATCTCCGCGGAGAGCCGCTTCTTGCAGTCCACACAGCCGATGCCCGCCGTCTCGCATTCCTTGCGCAGTTCCTTGACGAAGCCGGGGTCGAAGGCCTTTTGATAGGCGAAGACGGTGCAGACATCGGGATGGCCGAGGTCGGCGCGCCGCATTCGGGCAGGGTCGGTGATCGCCATGCTGATCTTCTGAGCCACCTCCGCCGCCGAATCCGAGAGGTAGATGCAGTTGCCCAGGCTCTTACTCATCTTGGCGCTCCCGTCGGTGCCCATGAGCCGACCGACCGTGCCGACCTTGAAGTCCGGCTCCACCAGCACGGGCTTGTACATTTCGTTGAAGCGCCGAACCAGCTTTCGGCACAACTCCAGGTGAGGGACCTGATCCGCCCCGACCGGCACCATGTGCGCCTTGCAGAACGTAATATCCGCTGTCTGGCTGACCGGATAGCCCAGGAATCCGTAGGTCATGTCCTGATAGCCGTACTGCTTGGCCTCGGTCTTGATGGTCGGGTTGTGGCGGAGGACATTGACCGTGACGAGCATAGAGTAGATGATCGTCATTTCGGCGATCTGAGGTACCATGCTCTGGATGAAAATCGTCACTTTCTCGGGGTCGAGGCCGACTGAGAGGTTGTCAATGGCGACCTGGCGGACGTCCTCCGGGAGCTTCTCCGGGTGCTCAAAGTTCGTGGTCAGGGCCTGGACGTCAGCGATGATGATGAATGTATCATACTCATCCTGGAGCTTGACCCTGTTCGCCAGCGAGCCCACATAGTGCCCGAGATGAAGCGCCCCGGTCGGCCGGTCGCCGGTAAGTATTCGTTTCTTCGCCATGATTCCCCCCGTGGTGCGTGAGTCCGTCGTCTAACTGTAAAGGGTGAACGCCTTCTGAGTCAAGATCGCGCGCAGGCCCATCACACCTCGACGACTTGGTGGTGGGCAGACGAATAGGCAACCAGCATCCGGGCCGGCTCGACGCTCGTGCATTTGGAATGGTGCTTCATGCCGATAGGGACTTGCGCGGACATCCCGGCCTTCAGAACGAATGGCTCAGCACCCTCGAACTGATGCTCGATTTCACCGGAGATGAGATAGAGGATCTCTTCGCAGTTGGGATGGTAATGCTGGCGGTTCTCCGAGCCGGGGTTGATAGTCATCTCCCCGAAAGTCAGGCTTTGCGTGCCGGTCTCACTGCTATGCAGCCATCGAATGACCCCCCACGGGTAACTCTCCACGGTTGCTGAACGAAAGTCCTTTTGCCTCATTGAACGCCTCCTTTGTCCCCAAGGATCGGCCGGCAGCCGGTGATCTTGATGGGGATGATCTCCACATCCGCCACGCCTGACTTGGATAGCTTACATTTCAGGATCATGCTCCCCTTGCAATTTGGGTTTGGCGAGTCGAAAAGGAAGTTCCCCAAGCTGTAAGCGATCACACCGCCGCGATACGTCTCGACTGGCTGAACCACGTGTGGATGATGACCCAGCACGAGATCAGCCCCCGCGTCTATTATCTTCCTGGCTAGCATCCTCTGAGCTTCCCCGGGATTCTCCCGATACTCGACGCCCCAGTGAAGGCTGACTATCACCACATCGGCGAGCCTTCGGGCATCGGCGATCTCCCGGCAGATGGTAGACTCATCGAGCCCGGCCGTGCCTGGCGCATCCTCCCTGAGCCATATTCCCTCCGGCATGAGTGTATTCCTCGCGAGAAACGCTATCCGCAACCCATGCTGCTCCACGACGACAGGCAGCTTGGAATCGTTGAGCGTATCCCCTGCCCCGACGAACCTTATCCCGAGATCATCAAGACAGCGCATGGTCTCGACCAGTCCAGTCCGTCCGCAATCCAAGGAATGGTTGTTCGCCAGGGACACGATGTCGAAGCCGACATCTGCCAGGCACTTGCCGTTCGCCGGGTCGGCCTTGAAGCAGAAAGGCTTGTTGACCTTCACGCCCTTTGCGGAGAACGGGCATTCCAGGTTGCAAAAGGTGATATCGGCGGATTGGAGGATTGGAGAGACCTTGGCGAACGGCCAATCACGACCGTTCGCGCTGATCTTCTTCGCGACCCCTCGGTCAAGGAGAACGTCGCCAACCGCCATGAAGGTTACCGCGGGCTTTGCCTCCCTGCCGACCCTCCTATAGCATACCAGCACCAGGATGATAACCAGGGCGATGCTGAATAGAACCAGCCGAGACTTCAGCATCCGGTGCTCCGGTCCCTCCTCGGGATGCTGCCCTTTTTCTCCTTGCCTTGCAGAAAGCTATCCACCCATATCGGCGGCGAAGGAGCTGACTTGTTCTTCAGCATCTTCTGCCATTGCTCGTCCGTGAGGCGGTCCTTAAGCGGCTGAGGGAACTCATAGTAGGAGAAGATAGCGCCTCTGGTTAGCCACAGCTTACCCTCGATGGGCACGACGACATATATCTCGTTCGCACAGCCGACGGCTTCCTCAAGGCAGTAGATGTACCACGTATGCACATCCGCCACGACCGCCATGTGCTTATCCGCTTCGCTCGTAATATCGTACCAACCCCGCGCCTGATCGTTAATGACGGACAAGGTCAGCCTCTCGATCTCTGAGCCGTAGATCATGATCTGGCGGTATTCGTCGGCCGTGAGCTTCTGGTTCGACAGTTCCTTGATGGAGACGTTCCTCAGGAAGGTGAGCAGATCCTCGAAATCCGAGAACTTCTGCTTTAGGTTGTCGGTGAGGAGTCCACGAGCATCCAATCCCGTCCTCGATGTGGTGGTAAGCCACAACATTCGGTCATAGAACTCGACATTCGGCTCGACATAACCCTTCGGCATAGGAGGCTCTTCACCGTCGCCGCCACACTCAGCCCCGCTCTGCTTCGCATAGAGAATGGTGTCATGGCGAAGCTCCGCCCAACTCCCGAGCGCGGTGTTCAATGACTTATCCACCCACGCCTGATTGGTCATGAAGGAAGGATAGCCCTGGCCATAGGTATCCACAAACGTGTCCAGGCTCCACATCCAGCCCCAATACAGGTTCGAGCGCCAGGTCTCCGAGGGGAGGGCATTGAACTCCTTGACGAGCTCCTCCCGGTGCGGCAGATAGAGCCCCCACTTCTCGGGCTCATGGTAGACGTTATCCAGGATATCGGCCGCTCGTTCCGAGCCAAGGACGGCGAGAAAATCAAGGCCCTTGGGGAAATGGCGGTGATAACCGTCCACTAGCCTTTGGAATATCTCGCTATCCGGGATATACCGCTGGCCCATGAACTTGAGCATCCGGCCGGTGGGCATTTCCTCAAGTTTGACGTCGATCCTGGGTGCTGGGAGCTTACCCAACTCGGCATAGACTTGCTTGAGCTTGGCTTCATCCTGCAAATCCGAATAGGAGGCTTTCGCGCCGTAGACCTTGTCCATGA